>JAFGRS010000182.1 GCA_016935045.1 Lentisphaeria bacterium
GAATCCCATGAAGGTGACCCCCGCACGGTGTTTCATGTTGCCGTCGTTGGCGCCCGGGAATTTGAATACCTCCATGCCACCGCACACGGCGAAGAGAATGAACATCATGCTGACGTTCAGCTTCCAGTAGATGTTCATGAGGCTGTTCAGGGCGGCCAGCGCTCCCATCATGCCCATGAGGGAGAACTGGCGCCCGGAGGGGTCGACGCAATTGACCGGGTCGTTGGCGCAGTAGAGATAGCGGTGCAGGGTCTGGGGGGCGTCGATGTCCGGCGCCTCCGCATCCATCTGCAGGAAGCGTCCGGCGCCCGGCCAGTAGAAGCGCGCCCGCAGGTTGACGGCGCCCAGGCCGGCCTCCCAGCGTTCGCCGGCGAAGCGATAGGGATTGCTGTCCGCGCTGCCGGAGCGCAGGTTGCCGAAGGCGTCGAACTCGTAGGCGGCTTGGACGGCCCCCGCGGCGCCGGTGCGCAGGCGGACGCTGCCCAGATGGTCGGCGTGCAGGACGCTCCAGGACCCGCCTTCGACACGGGCCTCGATGCCCACCCCGAAGACGTTCCGGGCCGCGATGGCGCCGCCCGCGTCGTACTCTTCGAGGACGCGGTAGAAGGGGGCCACGCGGTCCACGAGGTAGGTCTCCGCGACCCCGTCGACGACGCGGCCCACCATCGTCCCGAGGGGATCGTAGCGGTACTGGATGCTGCTGGGGCCGCTGCCGCCCGTGCGGGTCATGCCGACCAGGCGGTCGAAGCCGTCGTAGGTGAACTGCAGGGTCTCGCCGGCGCCCGTGCGTTGGATGATGTTGCCGTTGGCGTTGTAGCTGTAGGCATAGGTCCCGTCGGAGAGCAGGCGGCCGTTGGCGTCGCAGGCGACCGCGTGGGTGCCGCCCGCGTCGATCACCTGGGTGCGGTTGCCGACGGCGTCGTAGGTGACCGTGGTGGTCTGGGCGGCGCCGCCGCCCGCGGGGGTGAGGGTCTCTTCGGTCAGCCAGCCGACCTCGTTGTAGACGTAGTCGACCTGGGCCCCGTCGTGGCGCTGGACGCGGGTGATGCGCCCGTTCAGGTCCCGGGTGTAGATCTCGCTGAAGAGGACCGCGTCGAGGGCGTCGCGGTGGGTGACGGAGGCCAGCATCCCGCGCGTATCATAGGTATAGGCCGTGGTCGTGCCGTTGGCGTGGGTGGCGGCGGTGAGGCGGGAGGCCGCGTCGTACGTCCACGTCGACGTGCGCCCGTCCGGGTCGACCAGGGACACGAGGCGCCCGAGTTCGTCATAGGCATAGTCCGTGTTCCCCTGCGGCGTCGTGATGCGGGTGACCTTGCCCGCGACATCGTAGGTGTAGGCGACCTGCCGCCCGCCGGGTTCGGTGATGCGCGAGTAGCGTCCGAAGGCGTCGTACTCGAACTGCCAGGTACCGTGTTCGTTGGTGGCGGTGAGCATCTTGCCGGCGAGGGAGTAGGTGAAGGCGTGGTCGGTGCCGTCCTCGGCCTCGCGGCTGGCGAGGTTGCCGGTGGCGTCATAGAGGTAGGTGGCGGTCTGGCCGGCGAAGTCGGTGCGGCTGGCGATGCGGCCGCTGGCGTCGTAGGTGCGTGTCTCCGACTGGCCCAGGGGGAGGGTCTGCTTGGTCAGGCGCCGCAGGCGGTCGTGTTCGAGGGTGGTCTCGGCCCCGTTGGCCTGGATCACCTTCTTGAGGGTGCCCTCGATGCTGCGCTCGTAGGCGGTGGTCTGGTTGAGGGCGTCCTTGACCTCCGCGAGCTGACCGGTACCGTCGTAGGTCCAGGTTGTCTTGCGCCCGAGGCCGTCGGTGCGCTCCACCAGGTTGCCTTCCCCGTCGTAGGCCATGCCCATGGCGGCGCCGTTGGCATAGCGCACCTCGGTGGCGCGCCCCTTCGCGTCCCGGTCAAACTCGGTGCGGATGCCGGTCGGGTCCACCGTGGCGGTCAGGAAGCTGTTGCCGTCGTATTCCATGGCGAACTGGGCGCCCAGGGGATGGATGACCTTGGTCGCGCGGCCCGCCTTGTCGTACTCGAAGCTGCTGACCTGCCCGTAGGAGTCCGTCGTGGTGGCGACGCGGCCGGCCAGGTCGTAGGTATGCCTTTCGACGGTTCCGTCGGGCCGTTTGATGTAGGTGGGCCGTCCGATGCTGTCGTATTGCCGTTCGGTGACCCGGCCGTCGGCGCTGGCGGTCCGCGTGGGGCGCCCCTCGGCGTCGTATTCGTAAGCAATGGAGTTGCCGCCCGAGAAGGCCACGGAAGAAAGCCGGCCGGAGGTGGCGTAGTCCAGGTTCGCCGTATTGCCGGCGGCGTCCCCGAGGGAGCTGTAGGCCCCCGCCTCGTCGTAGCCGATGTTGGTCACGGCGCCGTGGGGGCCCTGGACCTTGGTCACATTGCCGCTGCCGTCCACGGTGTAGTCGTAGGTGACCGTCTCGGGCCCGCCCGGGGTGTCGACCACGTACTGCTCCTTGGTGATCCTCCCCATGGTGTTGACCTGGACCGTGTTGGGAACGCCGTACGGGCCCGTCCAACTGGTGAGCCGCCCCGTCCCGTCCACGGTCATGCTGTGCACATTGCCGCTGAGGTCCGTGAAGGAGGCCAGGTTCCCCGCCGCGTCGTAGGTCTGCACCACCTGCCCCCCGGCGCCGTCGTCGAGGGTGAGCAGGTTGCCGGAGGCGTTGTAGGTCCAGGCCTTGACGTTGCCTTCCGGGTCGGTTTCACCGGTCACGTTGCCGTCGGCGTCGTAGGTGTAGTTCCACTCGTTGCCGAGGGGGTCGACCCTGCGGGTCATCTGGTTGAAGGCGTCGTACTCGAAGGTGGTGGTGTTGCCGAGGGGGTCGGTGGCGCTGGTGCGGTTGCCGTTGGCATCGAAGGTCGCCTTGTGGACGCCGCCCTCGGAGTCGATGGTCTCGATGATGTTGCCCGCGGCGTCGTATTTGTAGGTGGTGCTGTTGCCCAGGCGGTCGGTGACGATCTCGGTGTTGGTCCCGAGGTCATGGTCGAAGGTGGTGGCGGTGCCGTCGGGACCGATGATGGCCCGGAGCCGTCCTTCATCATCGAACTCGTTGCTCTGCAGGACATTGCCGCGCGGATCGATGATCTTGATCAGGTTGTGGTCCGCGTCGTAGACGTACTGCATGACGCCGCCTTCGGTGTTGGTGAATGCCACCAGGTCGCCGTAGGCGTCGTAGGTGTAGGTCAGCTCACCCCCGGCCGGGTCGGTGATCCTGGTGATGCGGTTCTGCGCGTCCCGGGTGAAGACCACCCCCAGGCCCGCCGAATGGTTGATGCCCGAGGCATTGAAGGCGAGGGTGTTGCCGGCGGGATCCGTGATGCTCTCGAGGCCCGAGTCGATGCCGACCGTGTAGGCGTAGTTGTCCCGCCCCGTGATGCGGAAGCGGGTCGGGTTGTAGTCGTTGAAATTGCCGTCGAGGAGGGTGACCGGGCCGGGCTGGGGGTCGACGATCCAGAGGTCGTTGTTGGCAAGGGCCACGATCGAGGAGTAGGTGCCCGGGGCCGCGGTCCAGTAGGCGGTGGCGCTCTCGATGGGGAAGAGCTGCTGGGACTCGGGATTGATCTTCATCACGAAGCGTTCGACGTGCTGGTTGGGGTAGCGCACGGTGAGGTAGTGGGCGGCATTCTCGATGAAGTAATAGCTGGGGATAAAACCCCCCGACCGGCCGATGCTCCAATTCTCCGCCGGGGGACAGCTCTGCTGCAGGGTGATGTCGCTGGTATCCAGGGTCCAGCCGATGCCGAAGGCGCCCTTGGTCTTGTTGCGGCTGTCGTAGCCGCGGTACACCGAGATGTCGAGTCCCGCCACGGGGATGGTCACGTCCACCACCCGGAACTTGACGTCGCCGACCTTGACGGTCTTCTCGACCCGGACCTGGCGCCAGGCCGTTGCGGTGTTGCCGCTGGCATCCTCGGCCGTCAGGCGGATGTCGTAGAGGCCGTCGTTCAGGAGGGTCGTGTCCAGGACGCCGAGGACCCCGTTGGTGACGGACGTGGTGCCCTCGTCAAAGAGCACATAGGCGCCCTCGTCCTTGGGGGAGTATTCGAGGAGATAGCGCAGCAGGGTGGCGTCGGCGGCGGTGCCCACGATGTCGGTCGGGCCGGCGAGCAGCGTGTCGTCGGCGGGGGCGGTGATGGCGGCGGTGGGGGGTGTGGTGTCTCCCGGGAGCTGGAAGCGCAGTTCGAGGGAGGCTTCGCCGGTGTTTCCGGCCGCGTCCATGGCGGTGGCGACGGCGCTGAAGACCCCCGGCGTGGGCGACGAGAACGAGCCCTGTCCGCCGGCGCTGAGCAGGACGGGATTCCCGTCCACCGTCAGGCCGCGGGTGAGGATGGCCGAGTCGTCGGTGACCGTGACGGTCAGCAGGGTGGCGGCGCCGACGACGTTGGTTTCCGGGGTGGCCGCCAAGGTGACGACCGGCCGGGCGAAGTCCCCCGTGCTCTCGGTGACGGTGCAGGTGACGGACGTGGAGTCTTCGAGTTCGAGGGGGTCGGTGGCGGTGAAGGTGATGACCTCGGAGGTCAGGGTCCCTTCGGGGTAGGTGATGGTGGCTTGGCGGTCCCCGTCGATGGTCACGATCAATTGGGTCTGGCCGGCGGCGGCCCAGGTAATCTGGTCGTCGGGGTGGTCCGGGTCGTCGACGTAGGCATCCAGGTTCAGGACCGGAAAGAGGAGGGGGGCCTGCACGACCTGGGGCGGGATGGCGGTCACGACGGGGGGCTGGTTCTCGACGGTGACGGTGGCGGTGCCGGTGCCCACGTCATCGCCGTCGTCCACGGCAACGGTGACCGTGAAGGTGCCGAAGTCCGCGAAGGTGTGCTCGAGCTGGAAGGTCCTGTCCGGCGCCAGAGCGAGGGCCTGCGCCCCGGTCCCGTCGCCGTAGTCCACGGTGGCGGTCCAGGCGCTGTCGAAGGGATCTTCGAAGGAGCCGCTGCTGGCGAAGGGCTGCCCCCGGATGGCGCTGGCGTCCGGACCGGCGTTGACGACGGGCACGAGATTGGGTACGGCTGCGAAGGAGGTCTGGCGGGTCCCCGTGGCCCCGGTCGTGTCTTCGGCGGTGGCCACGACCGTGTAGGTCCCCACGGCCGCGGGGGTATACGTTCCCTGGCCGTCGGTGAGGGGTACGGGGGTCCCGTCGACGGTGACGCCGAGGGAGGCGAGACCGTCCTCGTCGAAGGCCTGCACGGCGATGGCGACGGGGTTCCCCACCTCGACGCTGGCCGGGGTCGCGGTCAGGCGCACGCGCGGGAAAGCGATCTGGTTGGCCAGGAAGCGGTTCTGCTGCTGAGGACGGGCCAGGAGCAGGTCCGCATCCAGGTCCCCGTCCAGGTCGGCCGCCGCGATGCCGAAGGTCCGCTCCGTGTCCGCCGGCAGGAGGGCCGCGGTCTGATCGGTCAGCGTTCCCTCCCCGGTGCTGATCAGGATCCGGTCCTGGCCGGCGGCGGCAAGGATGACGTCCGGGATGGCATCCTCATCCACGTCGGCCAGCGCGATGCGGACGGCATGCAGGGGCGGCAACGGGGCCGCCAGGGGGGAGGCGAGGGCAAAGACGCCGCTGCCGTCGTTCAGCAGGGCGGCAAAGCCGTTGCTCCCCGCGGCGAGGAGCAGGTCCGGAGCGCCGTCGCGGTCCAGATCGAGGACCGCGGCGTCGAGGGCGGACGGAAGCCCCTCGGGAAGACTGGCGTCCGAGGCGTCGGTGTAGACCCCTCCCGCCAGACGCAGCAGCAGACGGGGCGGCCCGTCCTCGGAGACAAAGAAGAGATCCACCCGGCCATCCGCGTTGAGGTCGGCGGCAACGACGCCGGAGGTGGCCCCGACGTCCCCCGGAAGTGCCGCGTCCCCGGCTTCGGTGAAGACCCCGGCCCCGTTGTTGAGCAGGAGCCGGTCCTGAGCATGGCGGTTGGCCACGACCAGGTCGATGTCGCCATCCCTGTCTACGTCCGCGGCGGCGGCGCCGGCGGTGGCGTCGGCCCGTGTCGGCAGGCGGGCGAAGGTCTCATCGGTGAATGTTCCGGCGCCGTTGTTGACCAGGAGGCGGTTCTGCCCGGCGGCATTGCCGAGGAAGATGTCGGCATCGCCGTCCCTGTCGACATCCAGCACGGTCACCGTCGTGAAGGTCCCCTCGAGGGCGGGCAGGGCAGCGGCCGGCGCCGGGGTGAAGTTGCCGGCGCCGTCGTTGAGCAGCAGGCGGACGTCAGGACCCTCCGCCAGAAAGAGGTCCGCATGGCCGTCGCCATTCGCATCCACGGCCGCGGCGGCATAGCTCGCGGCGCTGTCGCCCGGAAGCCGGGGAACGGTCTGGTCCTCGAAGGCGGCGCGGACCCCGGGCGCCAGCCAGGCAGTGAGGAGGACGAGGAGGCATCCTCCCAGGGGTATGCCTGCCGGGCGCGTTCCGCCGAGTGTACCGTTCGCATGCACCTGTCTGTCCCCTCGTGTGATGGTATCCATGGGACGGTAGCCTCCATACCAAACCAGCACGGGCACCGGGGAGCGCGAGCCCCGCGCGCGTTGCCCTATGTGAATTAGACGATTCACCGCGAACCACGCGAAATACACGAACAGGCTCGTTCCGAACCGATCGCAACACCAATCCCGGCGCTGCACCCGTATGTCGGGCGCTTCCGGGCGCCGCTGGGGGTGACCCGTGCAACCCGCTTGTCGGCAGATGGTTCTCTTCGTGTTCTTTCGCGGTCAACGGAGTGACCAGACTCGATCACAGGGCGATCGCCGGGACCCCGACACGGCCGCAACAGCCGTCAGAACCCGAAGACCGCCTTGAACACGCCGCTGTAGCCGTCGGGATCGAGCCTGGCATGGTCCGTGCCGATGCTGCCCGCAACTTCGTCGAGGCGCATTTCCACCTCCAGGGCCAACCAGTCCACAACCCGCCAGCCGGCGCCCAGGCTGACGAAGGCCCCTACCGCCGTGTCGCTGCCGGAATCCCTGCGCGACCGCGTGTAGCCGCCCGTGTCGCCCGTCCCCGGGATCGCGTTCCAGGAGCCGCTTTCGGTGACACGGCTCTCCACCTCGGCCCAGTAGAACGAGGGGCCGAGACTGCCGGTGAGGTAGAACGGATCCAGGTGGAAACGCCCGCGGACGCCGATGTCCAGAACCAGCATGTCGAGTTCGAAGTCACTGATGCGGATGGAGGCGGACGTCCCCGGCGAAAACCCGGGGAGGGGCTGGTTGTTGATGGGCGGGGCGAGCACCTGGCTCTCGGCGACCAGGTAGTTGAAGTGCGAGGCATCGAACCGTCCGGGGTTGCCGGCGCTTCCGCAGGCGCCGAATTCGGCGTCGAGGGTGTAGTAGCTCAGGGCCCCGAGGATGCTCAGGGTGAAGTCCCCCGAAGTCCACACGTCCCGCTCGATGCTGACGACCGGCGCCCACTCGCTGTCCACGTCGTCCTCCCCGCCCCGGAAGCGGACCCGGTCCGCGGTCACGCCGCTGCCGTCCGCCAGACCCGGCAGCACGGAGTAGCCCTGGATGCCGAAGGGACCTCCCTCGCTGTAGATCGTGTCGTGGTTGCGAAAGCGGAAACTGCGGAACTCGACGTCCCCGAAATGACGGTAGACCACGCCCGCGCCGAGACGCCAAACGTCTTCCGCTGCGTGCGCTGCCGACAGTACAAGGAAACCCAGGAGCAGATGGGCGCCGCGGTGTCTCATGACCCTGCCTCCACTCAGACCACCAGGGAAGCGAACCCAGGCAGGGATTGCCTTCTTCCCTCGTGCCATAGTCAGACTATACCACACACTCTGCGTACCTCGCAAGCTACAATAGCACGGGTTGGCACGATTTTCAGGCGTTCCCGCAAGTCCGCCTCCCACACGGGAGCCCGGGATGCCCGGCCGCCCCGGACGGGTTCGCGGCATCTTCCGCCCCCGTCCCCCGGCCCGCTCCCTTCCCCCGGTTTGCGGATTGAGCACTGCGATGGTACACTCTCTGCGGGTGTGCACCGCAGGTATCCCGGTCTTGGCGAGAGGAGGTTCCCGCAATGGTCCCTTGGAGACGGCTGACGAGACGGGGGCGCGCGTGGTTGCCCCTGGCATGGGTGGGCTTCTGTGTGGCTGCCGCCGAGGGTCCCTCCATGGCCCCCCGGATGGCTTCTCTGGCGCAGGAAGGGGGAATGGACCGCGGCGTGGTGGTCCATGCGGGTTGCGGGGACGGCGCCCTGCTGGCGGCATTGGGCCAGGCCGGCACGGCCCTGGTGCAGGGTCTCGACACGAGTCCCGGCCGGGTCCGCGCGGCTCGCGAGAGGATCCGGGCCCTGGGCCTGTACGGGCGCGTCTCGGCATCCGCCTATGACGGCAGCCGTCTGCCTTACGTCGACCACCTGGTCAACACCCTGATCGTGAGCCCCGCGGCGGCATCGGTCCCTCGCGCCGAGGTGCTGCGCGTTCTTGCCCCCCGCGGCCAGGCCCTGTTCCTCCGGGACGACCTGAGCATCGCCGACCGGGCCCGCAAGGACGTCCCCGGGGACATCGACGAGTGGACGCATTTCCTCTATGACGCCGGCGGCAATCCGGTGTCCCGGGATCGGGTCGTCGGTCCCCCGCGGCGGGTGCAGTGGCTCGAGGATCCGCCGCACGCGCGAAGCCACGAACACACCCCCAGCACGGAAGCCATGGTCTCCGCGCAGGGAAGGGTCTTCTACGTCGCCGACCTGGCCCCCATCGACTCCCTGCTCGAAGGCGCGGACTGGCGCCTCGTCGCCCGCGACGCCTTCAACGGCACGCTGCTGTGGCAGCGACCCCTGCCGGAGTGGTTCCCCCACATCTGGGGGTGGACCAGCAGCCCGATCCAGCTGCAACGCCGGCTGGTGGCCGTGGGCGACCGCGTGTACGCGACCCTCGGCTACGATGCCCACGTCAGTGTCCTCGACGCCCGCACCGGCGAGACAGTCCGGGAATGCGCCGGCACGGAGGGGACCGAGGAGATCCTCTGGCACCGCGACACCCTCCTGCTCTGCATCCGGGAGGTGAACCCGACACGCACGGAACCCCTGCGCCAGTGGGCACTGCTCGCCAAGGCGGATGCGGCGGGAGTGCGGACGAGGGACCTTCTCGACCCTCTGCAGAAGGGGTTGCGGCAGGCCGAGAATGCGGCGGGCGTCGCCGTGGTGGCGCTGGATCCGGAGACCGGGGCCAGACGCTGGGAAGTGTCCGGGGACGAAGTGGCCGGTCTGCGCCCGTTGAGCCTGCGCGCGTCCGGGGATGCGGTGGTCTACCAGAAGGGCGGCGAGGTGGTGTGCCGCGACCTGGCCACCGGGGCCGCGCGCTGGCAGGGCCAGGCCGGAACCCTGCGTACCCTGGGAAACAACCAGGTCATCGGCTTCAGCCGGGAAACCGTGCGGGCCCTGCGCCTGGACAACGGCGAACTGCTCTGGTCCGCCGAACCCCTGCTGGTGGACGTGCGGGACTGCTTCGTCATCGACGGTTCGGTCTGGCTCGGCGGCTTCAAGGCCTGGCAGGGACGAACCGACGGCAAACGCGGACCCGCCTGGGGACCCTACTTCGTCACCCAGCGCGCCGGAGACACCGGCGAAGTCCTGCGCCATATCGAGCCCGAAGGACCGGGACACCACCACCGCTGCTTCCAGGGCAAGGCCACCAGCCGGTACATCCTGGCAAACCGGCGCGGGGTCGAGTTCTTCGATCTCGAAACCGGAGACCTGCGCTGGCACAGTTGGGTCCGGGGCGTCTGCCGCTACGGAGTCATGCCCGCCAACGGCCTGCTCTACGTCCCGCCCCACGCCTGCGGCTGTTACGTGACCGCCAAACTCGCCGGCTTCTTCGCCCTGGCCTCCGGACCCGACCGCGCCGAGCCGCTCCCGGCCACGGAAGCCGCGCCCGAACGGGGACCGGCCTACGGACCCGGGCTCGGCGAAGGACCCGCCGGCGGGACGCCCGCCGCCACGGCCGACTCCTGGCCCACCTACCGGGGCGATATGCGGCGCAGCGGCGCCGGCGCATCCCGGCTTCCCGCGGCCCCCACGACCATGGTGTGGGAGGCGCGGCTCCCAGGCCGGCCGACGCCCCCCGTGGTTGCCGGGGGAAGGGTGTTTGTGGCCATTCCCGAGGTCCACGAGGTCGTGGCCCTGGATGCAGGCTCGGGGGCGAGTCTCTGGCGCTTCACCGCGGGAGGGCGCGTGGACTCGCCTCCCACGGCCGTGGGCGACCGCATCCTCTTCGGCTGCGCCGACGGCACGGTCACCAGCCTGCGGGCCGAGGATGGCGTCCTCGCCTGGCGGGTGCGGGCGGCGCGCGGCGACCGGCGGATCGTCGTGCGCGGGCAATTGGAGTCCTCTTCGCCCGTCCATGGCAGCGTGCTGGTCCGTGACGGCATCGCCTACGTCCTCGCCGGACGCTCGTCCTACCTCGACGGCGGCATCGACCTCTGCCGCATCCGGACCCACACCGGGGAGATCCTCTCCCGTACCCCCGCCTACAGCCCGGATCCGGAAACCGGACGGCAACCGGACCAGTACGGCCCCAACACCATGCCGGGGGCCCTGAGCGATATCCTCGCCGCCGACGACACCTCCGTGTATCTGCGCGACCTGGTGTTCGACGCCGACGGCGCCCCGCGGACCGAGGGCACGCCCCACCTCCTCACCATCACCGGCTTCCTCGACGACACCTGGCCCCATCGGTCCTACTGGATCCACGGCACCCATGTGTCCATCGCCACCGGCTGCAGCGGCCGCGAGAAGGACCTCGTCTACGGCCGCCTGCTGGTGTTCGACGACCAGCGCCTGTGCGGCTACGGGCGCCAGACCGTCCACTGGTCCAACCAACTCGAAGACGGCCCTTACCGCCTCTTCGCCCGGGACCGGACCACGGGAGCAGCCGCCTGGTCGAAGCCCATCGACGTCCAGGCCCGGGCGCTGCTCCTGGCGGGAGATGTGCTCTGCGCTGCGGGGCCCGCCGCGCAGCCGGGCACCGCCCCGGCAATCCCCGTTCCGGGCCAACCCCCGGTCCTGGTGACCTGGACGGTCGCCGACGGCAGCGAACGGACCCGGGCGCCCCTGCCGGCCGCGCCGGTGTTCGACGGCATGGCCTGCGCCGGCGGGCGCCTGATCGTCGCCCTCGATGACGGGCGCGTCACGGCCTGGGCCGCACGCTGACAAGGATACTCGGGATATTCGGGGTCAGCCCTTGTGTTGTGGAACAGGGTCTGGCCGAGGGCCTGCGGGACCCGTGGGAGGCAGCCGCGTCCCCGGGCGATCCCTGGCAGTGACGGCTTCAGGGACCGGGTCCGTCGTGGCTTGGCCCACCGTACCGAGAACGTGAGCATCCGCGGCGAGAGCCGGCGGCAACGCACGCCGGCGGCGTGGTGCTGAGCCGGGGCCCGGGGTCTGATGGCCGGTCGCATCGCTGCGTCACCGGCACGGAAGGCCCGGCTGGCCTCGATCGAGGCGCGGTTCAAGGCTGGAAAACCCAGTAAGCAGGACTGACCCCTTGACCCAACTTGCATGTTTCGGGCACAAAACGTTGCCCCTGCTCCTCTTGATTCCAAGGAGCCGGAGTGCGTCGAAGCAGGGCTCCTGGCGAGTCCTTCGACGGGGCTCAAGGCTTTCTTGAGCAGGGGGTGCGTGGGCACACCCCGCGTTGACGGGGCCGCGGGGATGTTGGGTTGCGGCCGCAAGCTGCTGTGGTGGTGTTGTCCGGGCCACGGTGGGGGAGGGTGCCTGAGGAGGCGACATGACAGCGGAGGCCGATGCGAAGGTCTGCCGATTCCGCCAGGTGCTCCGTCTGGAGCGCGCGGAGCGCTTGAGCACAGGCGACTACGTCATGGTCGAGTACCGGCCGGACGTCTACCACTTGGGTGATTCCGAGCCGCTGCCGCAGAGGGGAGTGGTTGGCCGTACCCGCGACGGGAAGCGGCTGGTGACGCGTGACGGCGGCGTCTGGGGGGTGGATGCGAAGGAGAGATATCGGACCCCCGAGGATGTGCTCAGCGTCGACAGGGCGCGGTTTGCGGCCGAGGACGTCGGCGCGGAGATGCTGGCGCGGATGGCCTCCCTGGTGGCGGCGAACCGGCATCGGGGGGCGGCGGCACGGTTGCCGGTCTGTTCCCGGTCGTACCCGGGCGACCTGTGGCGCCGTGGCAGAAGCAGGAGGAAAGGAGATGCCGATGCACGCCGTACTGATCTGTGGGAGCAGGGATCCGGGTGGTCGGACGGCCCAGGCGGCCGCTGCCGTACGCGAGGGGCTGATCGAAGGTGGGGGTACGGGGGAGGTGGTGTTCCTTCCCGCCCTCGTGATCGAGCGTTGCCGTCAGTGCGATGACAATGGCTGGGGGGCGTGCCGGCGGGAAGGACGCTGTGTGATCGAGGACGACTTCGCGGGCCTGGCGGAGAAGGTGCGGGGGGCTGATGCGGTGGTTTTCGCTACTCCGGTCTACTACTCGGATCTGAGCGAGAGCATGCGCGCCCTCACCGACCGGCTGCGCCGGGTGTGTACCCACGAGGCGGGGCGCGTGTCCATCAAGGGCAAGCCTGTCATCGGGTTGTGCGTGGCCGGCGGGGGCGGAGGCGGGGCGCCGGCATGCTGCGTCAGCCTCGAGAGAGTCCTCGGTACGTGCGGCTTTGACGTGGTGGACATGATCCCTGTGCGCCGGCAGAATCTGCAGGCCAAGATCCCGGCACTGAAGGCGGCCGGACAATGGCTCGCCTCGCTGCCGGGCTCCCGGCTGTAGCGCCCTGGCAGCCATCGGGGTCGCTTGGCCGTTGCGACTCCGGGGGGGCTCGGGCGACAGCTCGGAGATGCGGATCGTCTCACAACCGTCTGGAGCGCCCGCGCCCCTGCGGGCATGCATTCGCGAGGACAGATCATCCTGAGGCGATCCGCATGTTCGCAGCGCGAGGCCGGTCCCTGGTCGCGGCGAGGGCATCTCCCTGGCTTCCGGCGGCAGGCGGGAGGGTCGTTCACGCTCGACTCACGCGGGGACTACCCGGCAACCGAGGGGGGGGAGTGGGCAGCGACCTGGGTCCCCGATCGTTCAGGAGCCGGAGGAGACGTCTCGGATCGTCCGTATAGATCCGGTCCACGCCCATGTCGAGCAGTGCCGCCATGCGGACGGGGGCGTTGATCGTCCAGGCGCCCACGTCCAGTCCCGCGGCGTGGACCGCATCCACCTTGGCCTGTGTCATCCCCGCGTCGTTGATGACGAGAGAGTGGAACCCCTCCTGCAGGGCGACCCGGATGTCGTCCGCGATGTCGGAGTGCGCGGGACGATCCCAGAAGATGGGGAAGGACGCGTCGTGGGCCTTCGCCTGCCGCATCTTCGCCGGCGAACCGTCGTTGAACCCGACCCATCTCCCGGCGCCCAGGTCCCGGAGGATGCCGACCACCCGGTCGACGCAGTCCACCTTCGGCTGCACCGATACCCGCGTCCGGAACTGGGTCATGGCGAGACAAAGGACCTCGGACAGGAGAGGCACCCTGGCCGGGGGACACTCCGCCGTGGTGAGACGGTGCCGGACCCGGAAGGCATGGGCCACGTCGACGGATCGGATCTCGTCATACGGAACCTGCGCGATGATCACCTCACGATCGCCGGTGCGGCCGGTGGTCCCATCGTGACTGACAACCACTCTGCCATCCGCGCTGGTGAGTACATCCAGCTCCATCCAGTCCGCGCCCGCGTCGATGGCCGCCCGGAATGCGGCCATGGTGTTTTCCGGACAGGCGACGGAATCCCCCCGATGCGCCGTGACCCCGTTGCTCAGGAACGTCGTCTCTGCCGGCGATGCTGCGTTCATGGCGGTCATCGTTGCCGTGGACTCCTCCAGGGTCCCTGTGGAAGACAGGGCGTCCGGGTGGGAACCATGCCTGTTCCCGCGACGCGGGTCCTGCTCCTGCCCCGGCTCCCGTTCCTTCTCACCAGGATACCATCCGGTCGCGGTGGGCGCAAGCCGCCGCACGTCAGCAGCGACGCATTGCAGCCGGGATGGGGACGGCTATGGTTGTCGGCGGGGCGCCGACGACGGCCTGCGCCCGGGCGCCCAGGAACCCCGTGAGGAGGCACGATGGCAGAGCACATACCGACCAGGGAAGAGGCCCTCGCACTGCTGCAGGCATACACCTCGAGCGAATCCCTGCGCAAGCACGCCTTGGCGGTCGAGGCGGTGATGCGGCACCTGGCGAGGGCGGCCGGCGAGTCCGAGGACGAGTGGGGGATCATCGGGTTGGTGCACGACCTGGACTATGAGCGTTTTCCGGAGCGGCATTGCGCCAAGACCAGGGAGATTCTCGAGGGGGAGGGGTGGCCGGCGGCGAGCATTCGCGCCGTGATGTCGCACGGATGGGGTCTGTGCACGGATGTTGCGCCCGAGTCCCGTCTCGAGCGGACGCTGTATGCCGTGGACGAACTGGTGGGTTTCGTGACGGCCTGTGCCCTGGTGCGTCCATCGCGAAGCGTGCGCGATCTGGAAGTGAGTTCGGTGCGCAAGAAGTGGAAGCAGCCGAAGTTCGCGGCGGGGGCCAACCGGGAGGTGATTCAGAAGGGGGCCGGGCTTCTCGGGGTCGATCTGGACCAACTCATTGCGGAAGTCATTGCCGGGATGCGGGAAGCGGCTCCGGAGGCTGGGTTGTAGGATGTCCCGGCGGAGGCCACGGCCGGCTCCGGGCAGCTGAGCCCCCGCCGGGGGCAGGGCGGCGTGCGGGGGGGGGAATTCGGCTACAGCAACGTTGTTCGCATTCCAGTTTGTTTTCACCACGAAGGACACGAAGAGCACGAAGGATTACAGAACGAAACGTGTGATGCCATTCTTGAGCTTCGTGACGTTGGAATTGATCAGGAAGCCGGTCTTGATCCCAGCCAGCTTCCTATAGGTCAGCAGTTGCGCCTCGTGAATCCCCTTGATCTCCTCGACACTTTTCAACTCGAGGATGAGCGTGTCCTCTACGAAGCACATCGACACGGTAGCCACAGTCCAGACGGATGCCTTTGTATTCGACAGGTTGCGGGTGCTGAAGGCGGAATGCGATGCCGTTGAGTTTCA
>JAFGRS010000183.1 GCA_016935045.1 Lentisphaeria bacterium
CCGCGCTTCCTCACCCCGAATCGGCGCTCCACTGCCGCAAGGGCAGTGGCGGCGGGAACCGATGCAGCGGATCTTGGAACAGCCCTGCCGCAGGGAGCGATCCCTCAGATGGTGTCCCATTCCCGCGGAGCCGGAGCCTATGGACAACCGCTGCCGGTATCATACCAGTACGGTGTTCCGAGGCTGGTCCTGCGCAGCGCCCCGGGTCCCCTGGACCTCGGCGACCCGCCGCCCGGCGGGAGGATCCACGCAGCGTCTGACGGCGCGTCTAGCCGAGGTCTTCGCCCCGGACTTCCCGGTTGATCTGCTCGAAGAAGGCGACCATGAAGGCATGGCGTGCCGCGGCCATTCGCCGTCCTTCGGCCGTGAGCATCCGGTCCGGCACGTGGCGGAGCTTGACGAGGTACTCCCGATAGGCGCTGTCGTCGCGGCTGTAGCTGGCGGAGTCTTCGGCCTCGGCGGCGGTGTTGTGCACCCGGGCCCCGATGCGGCCGGCGAAGTGGAAGGCGCGCCCGATGCCGATGGCCCCGATGCAGTCCAGTTTGTCCGCGTCGAACACGATGCGGGCCTCGAGGGTCTCGGGACGGTCGTCGTTGCGGCGCCGGTACCGATGCGTGCGCACGCAGGCCGACACGTGCCGGATGAACGCCATGTCGGTGATCCCCAGGTCCACCAGGAGCCCGAGGGTCATTTCCGCGCCCCATTCGGCGTGGCATGTCTTTCCCCGGTCTTCGAGTTCCTCGGGCCGCCCGATGTCATGCAGCACGGCCGCGAATTCGACCACGCGCGGGTCGGCTCCTTCGACGCGGCACAGGTGGCGGGCGTTGTTGAGCACGCGCAGCGTATGGTCCCAGTCGTGGCAGGCCGGGCTGCCCGCGAGGTGTTCCCGGACCCGCTCGACAAGGGTGTCGAACACGGATGCTGTCGGCATGGCACTCACCTATCCGCCGCCGGAGTTGCCGGGACAAGCCCGGCGGCGGCGTTGGGACCGTGCAACAGCCCTGCTCCGGGGTAAGGCCTCAGTCCAATCCGGGAAACGGCTCAGCAGGAGCTTCGCCCTCCAGGGGATGGGGCGTCGCGTACTCGATTCGGACTGGAGGGCGAAGCTCCTGCTGAGCCGATTCCCGAGTCCTTCCGGTTTTCACTGAGGCATTACGCTCCGGGGGGACGGTTGCTTGGCAACGGCTGCGTGAACCGGTACAATAGTCCTCCGGAACCACGGCGTCGCACACCGGCTCGCGGGAACGGACCGATCCGTCCATGGACAATGCAGCAGCGTCCAACCCTGGCCCACAGGCCTGGCACCTGACCCTCGCCTACGACGGCACGGACTTCCGGGGCTGGCAGGTGCAGCCCGGGCTCCGCACCGTCCAGGGGGAACTCCAGGACCGTCTGCGACGGCTGCTGGGCGATCCCGGGCTGCGCCTCAGCGGCGCGAGTCGAACGGATGCCGGAGTGCATGCGTTGGATCAGCACGCGAGCTTCCCCTGTCAGCGGGTCCCGGAGACGGATGGCGACCGGATCCGGCAGGTGCTCAACCGTTGGCTGCCGGCGGATATCCAGGTGCTGTCGGTGCGAGAGGAAGCTGCCGACTTCAACGTCCGTTTCGCCAACCGCGGCAAGGCGTACACCTACTGCGTGGCCACGGGGGAGCGCCTGCAGCCGTTGTTTGCGCGCTATGCCTGGCGGCTGCCCGGGGCCCTGGACCTCGAGGCGATGCGTGCCGCGGCGGAGGTCCTCGAGGGCGAGCACGATTTCGCCTCGTTTGCGGTGAATCCGCGGCGGGAAATCGATTCCAGCGTCCGGCGGGTCTTCCGCATCGATGTGGTGCCCCTGCCGGGACTGGTGTGTTTCAGCGTGGTGGGGGACCGTTTTCTGTACCGGATGGTGCGGAGCCTGGTGGGGTATCTGTGCCGGGTCGGGCAGGGCCGGCGGTGTCCGGAAGAAACCTCCCGGGTCCTGGCGGCAGCGGATCGCGGTGCGGCGGCGGATTCCGCCCCTCCCGAGGGGCTGTTTCTGGCGCAGGTGTTCTTCTCCGACGCGCAAAGACTGGCCTACACTCCCCTGCTGCCGCCCTTCACCTGGCAGCCGGAAGGCCGGTCCGTTCCTCAGCCGCCGGCAGCGGCGCCGGCAGCGCGGGGAAACCGTCCACAGTCCACGCAGACCCCGGAACAGAACGAACACCATCCCTGAACGGCGCCGCGTCACCGCGGCTCCCCGTGCGCCGCGGCGGGGACATCCCCCCCGCCTCCGCGCTCGCCATGGGCAACGCGCTGCCGTGCACGGCACAGGAACACGACGCAAAGGGCTGAGAACAGACCGGACACGTCAAGAACTCCGCGGCGCCGGGAACACCCCCACCCGATGCCGGCCCCCCCGATCCATGGGGCGCCGGCCGTGGCGCCGCCTGGCCGCACCAGAGCTGCCCAAACAGCACACACAGGGAGATCACCGCAGCTGCCGAACAGGCAACCGCGAGGGAAAACTCCCTCGAATCCCAGGCACGATCCTGTTGCCTTCCACGGTTCATCTCTCTCCGGCCTCGATCCACGCCGACGGTCCCGGGGCGTCCTCTATGACTGCGCTTGTACTATACAGCCACGCATAATGCCACTGAAATAGGACTTTGGTACCATGCAGATCGCGTCTCACGCCCGTGGATCCGTGTCCGTGCCGGCGGCGCCAGGAGACGGGCCGCATTTGGGGGTGGAGGAGGTGCTCCGGTGCAGGGATCTTGTTCCCGGGGTACAGTACATGGAAGAAGCCATGGCGATGGGTTTCGGGGTCCCCGGGGCAGGAAGTGGCGGGGCAGGCTGCCGTTTGGTGTCCGCGGCGCCGGCCAAGGGGTGTACGGCAGCGGCAGGCGGCCCATGGCGGGTGTGCCGGCGGGAGGGAAGATGAACTCGGAACGGGCGACGGTCTGTGTGGTGGACGACGACGAGTCGATGCGGCGGAGTCTGAGGCGTCTGCTGCTGTCCGCGGGCCACGACGTGCTCCTGTTCGAGACGGCCGCGGCGTTCCTGCGGGGCTACCCGCGGAGCGCGGTCGGGTGCCTTGTTCTCGATGTCCGCCTGCCGGACCTCAGCGGTCTGGACCTGCAGCGCGAGATGCTGGAACGTGGCATCGTTCTGCCGATCATCTTCATCACCGGTCACGGGGACATTCCGATGAGCGTTCGCGCCATGAAGGCCGGAGCGGTGGACTTCCTGACCAAGCCCTTCGATGCCGACCATCTCCTCTCCAGCGTGGACCAGGCCGTGGCGGCATGCCGTCGGGAACAGGCGGAGCGGGCCGCACAGGCCGATGTCCGCGACCGCATCGCCACGTTGACGCCGCGGGAACGGGAGGTCCTCGAACGGATCGTGACGGGCATGCTCAACAAGCAGGTGGCCTACGAGTTGGGTGTGACCGAGAAAACCATCAAAGTCCATCGCGGCCGGGTGATGGAGAAGATGGGAGTGGCGTCTCTGGCGGAGCTGGTGCACCTGGCGGAGCGTGCCGGCATCGGTCTTGCCCGCAGATGACCGCCGGCGCGGGCCCGCATCGGTCCCGGGTCGCCGTCGCCAGCCGTTCCCGCACCGCGTCACAGACGGTTTCCGGGTCGATTCCCTGCATGCAGAGGTTGTCCCGGCAGCGGCAGCGCTTGCCGTTGTAGGCGTGGACGCAGGGCCGGCAGTCGAGGTCCAGGCTGAGCGTCGTGGCCTGTTCCCCGAGGGGACGGTAGAGCTGTGCGGTTTCCGGACCGAAGAGCACCACCGTGGGCGTGCGGGTAAGGGAAGCCAGGTGGGCCGGACCGCTGTCGACGGTGACGAGGACATCGGCGCGGCGCAGCACGGCGACGAGGTCCCCGAGGCTGGTCCGCCCGACCAGGTTGACGACGCGGGGTGCGCCGGACGCTGCACGGAAAGGCCGCAGCACGGCTTCGGCCGTCGAGGTCTGGTCTCCGGTGCCGACCAGGGCAAAGCCGTGCTCGGGGAGTTCCTTCAGGAGGCGCGCGATCAGGCGGATGACGTGTTCTACGGGCCAGTCGCGCTGGGGCAGAAGTCGGCTGCTCCAGGGGTTGACGACGATCCACCGGGTGCTGGTGTCGGGGCCGGCCGGGGGCAGCCGGCCGCTCGGACCCGGGCTTTTCCGCCTGCTGTCCGGGTCGGACGCCGGCAGGGCCGGGAGGTCGGCCCGGTACTCACCCGGTTCGACACCGAGGGGTCTCAGGAGAGAGAAGAAGGCTCGGGAAGCATGCAGCATGTGGTTGTAGCACACGGGGCTGTCGAGGAAAGCGCCCCGCCACATGCCCTTCGCACCCCGGGTCGAGAAGCCGATCAGCCACCGTGGCCGCAGCATACGCCCGAACAACGCCGTGAAGCGGGAGAAAAACTCGAAGTCCACCACCACATCCACACGGCGCCGGGAGAGGACCCGCCACGCCGACACGGCACTGCCCAGAAGTGCCCGGCAGGAATCCGTACGGATGGTCACAATGCCCTCCGGAGGCACCAGACCCGTCATCTCGAGAAGCTCCCCATTGTCCCGGAAGGTCAGGTAGAACAGAGCCGCCTCCGGGAAACGCCGCCGCACCGCCGCCACACAGGGCAGGGTCAGTACCATGCTCCCCAGGCCGAACAGCTTGATGAACAGGAAGGCGCGGGGGGACTCGGGAAGCCTCCATGGCACGCAGAGCCGGCAGACCCGGTGCACCATCGTCAGCAGCGCGCACAGGGGTACGCCGCAGCAACGATCCAAGCTCCTCAGATAGCCGATCTCCACAAGCGCCTTTCCCTTGCCAACTCCGTGGCGCCGAGCGGATCTCTGCCGCACCGGGCCCGGGAGCCGAACGTCGTGATCCGTGGCGCAGGGTACGAGCGTCCGCCTGCATGCCCTTGCTCGCATGCCGCGTCCTGTCCACCACGAACAACGTAGCGCAACCGTTGGCCGCGCCAGGCTCTTCGTGGTCAAGTCCGTCTGGCTGCTCTCCGTTGCGGACGACCGCTACGCGCCCGGAGGACCCGCCCGCCACGCAACGACAGTGCCCAGATCATACCATGGTGTCAGCCACAGACACCGCAAGCGCTTCAACAGGGCCGCCGGGGCTGCCCGATGCTCTCCTGCCCGCTCCCCCCGACGCCACTGCCCCCGCGGCAGTCGAACGACCATCCGGGGACGGAGAGCGAAGCACTGAGGCGCGTCCACCCCCTTTCCTCTCGTGAACATTCCGCGGGGAGACGGGAATTGGTCCTTGCCGCCGGCGCGTTTTTTCAGTAGAATTGCCACTGTTATGATAACAAAACCAAATCCGTCGGGGAATGGATCTCACCGGGTCCTGTGCGGAGGGCAGGCGTTGGACGTGCTCCGCGGTGCCGGGAGTGAGGCTGGACGTCGGGTACCGCGGCTGCGGGCGGTGGTGGCGAGGAGTGTGGCCATGGTGCGTGCGGTTCCTGGCGGCGGCAGAGGAAGCGTGGCTGGCGGGGCGCGCGCGATCCGCTGCGTATCCTCTGCGGCAGCCCTGGTGGCGGTGTTTCTGTGCGGTTCCTGCCGGAGCGCCGGCGGCCTCGGTTTGTGCCGCGACGGCACGCCTCTTTCCTCACCCACGCCAGGGATCGTCATGGTCCGGTTCGAGAATCTCACCCGGTTTCACACCAGCGCGGTTCTGACCCTGCGTCTACGGAACGGCAACGGTGTCCCGGTCACCATCGATGGCGGCGTCTTCGGGATCACTCTTAACGGCGTGGACATGGGCCGGGCACTGATGGGCCGACGCGTCATCCTGGAAGGCGAGCAGGACGTGGTGTTCGACCTGCCCCTGCGCATCTGCAACATCGGCCTCCTGCTCAACCATTCCACGGTCACCGAGAGCGGCAGAGTAGACTATGGAATACAAGCCACCTTATATGCCATGGTGGAATCCCGTCGAGGCATGCTGACCAGCGCCTCCTCGGGGCACTTCGTACTGCCGGAGGACCAACGCTCGGCCCTGGCGGCGGTGGGCGCCGCGGCGCCGCGTTCGTAGGGGATCCGGGGCGTCCATTGTGACGCCGCCGCCGGGCTGGTCCCGCTGGAGCGCCGATGAGGGAAAGAGGGAGGCGCGTCACCGTTCTTCCCCCCTTCTCCCGGATCGTCGCCCGGCTGCCGCAAGGACAGTGGCGGCGGGGACCCGGGGCGTCTCGACGCGCACCGGGTTGGGGCAATCCCTCAGAGCCCGCGCGGAAATAACTTCCCATTTTGCTGCAGGCGATCCCGGTTCCTGGCAAGGCGCGAGCGCAGCGGGCATACCCGCAGTGGTA
>JAFGRS010000184.1 GCA_016935045.1 Lentisphaeria bacterium
CCGCACCACGTCCCGACCCTCGGCAAGCAAACCGTACCCACGCCCCGCCGTGGCCCCCGAGTAGGCATAGCCCGCGTGAGGAACCACCAGCGCCCGAACACGTTCCGCAAAGCGCGACTCGCCGGACACCAACCAGCGCGACACCTCGGCCGCCAGGCGCTCCGGGGAATCGGGGTAGAAAAGCCCCGCCACACAGGGCAGACGAACCTCCACTGCCGCACGCATCGCTCTACCCCTCTGCACGGCGAAGCTCCAGCGCAGACGACCGCTGAGCCGCCCCATGTCCACCGCAGGGCTGCATTTCGAACCGCTGACAGCTTGACGCGCCACCGCGGAGTACTATAGTTTCTTTTCGCTGAGTCCCCATCGTCTAGTGGCCTAGGACAACGGGTTCTCATCCCGTAAACAGGGGTTCGACTCCCCTTGGGGATGCCACGCCTTCCGCTCCCTCCCTCATCTCCCGACGAGTGGCCGTTCCGTCTCGATTCCCCACATCGCTGACCCTGTCCCATTGCGAATGTGCGAGGCCCTCTCCGAGCGGCGAACCCCGCTTCCCCCTACGGCCAGGGCCTCCGACCACAGCGCCTGCCGTCGCCCCCGCTCTTGCGCCACTGCCTCAGCGATGGTCGCGCGGGTGCATCGCGCCGGACACGTCTTCGGCACACTTCGCCCAGAGCAGCGCGTGCACGTCGCCGGCTGTCACCATGTAGCTGAACACATCCACGTGTCAGCGGTGCGTGATGCGGGAAGCTCCTTGATATGTTGCGGCCGAGTTATACGTTCGCAGGAGAACGTATAACGCGACACGTGCGGAGGCGCAGCATGGCAACAGCGACCGTTTCGGCAAAAGGGTGGGTCGTCATTCCGGCTCCCTATCGGCACCGCCATCATCTGACCCCCGGCACGAAGGTCGAGATCGTTGACTACGGTGACAGCATCGGGATCGTGCCGTCCATGGCCAATCCCCCGCGCGACGCCAGGGGAACGCTCCGGGGTGGCAGATCGCTGACAGCCGCACTGCTTGCGGAACGCAGCAAGGAACGGCGGTGCGAAGATGCCCTACAGGTACATTCTTGATTCGTTCGCCTTCCTCGCCTATCTGCAAGACGAGCCGGGCGCGGCAGAGGTTGAGCGGCTTCTGGCCGCGGCCGCCCGGGGGGAGGCGGAGGTGGCGATGAGCGTTGTGAACCTTGGCGAGGCCGCTTACATCACCGAACGGGAACAGTCTCTCGAAGCGGCCCAGGGGATGCTGGCCGCATTTGACCAGCTTTCGATCAGGCTTGTGGACGCAGACCGCGCGCTTGCCCTCGATGCGGCACACGTCAAGGCCCATCAGCGGCTCTCGTACGCGGACGCCTTCGTGGTCGCTCTCGCCCGGTGCCTGGACGCAGTTGTGGTGACGGGGGATCCGGAGTTCGGTCAGGTGGAGCAGCTTGTCCCCGTGCATTGGCTGCCGCGGTAATCGGCACTCGGATCGCGGTGGGGATGCGGGTTGCCCCGGACGTCCCGCACAGATCCGTACGTGAAGAATTGCCTCACTCCGCGGGAACCGCCCTTCCGTTGTTCGCCCGGTTCACAGGTCGCATGGCACAGTCTGACTCCTCGGGGGCATGCGGACCAGACGTGCGGCACTCGGCCTTCCCTGGCCCACCCCCCGTCGCCGGGGCAAGTGGCGGCAGGGGGGCATCCCGAGGTCTCCCGGTTTCCGTGCGCAGGAAGCGCGTGTTTCCAGACTGGCCTGGTCGGGTGCCGGCCGCTGCGGGGGGACTCGAGGAATCCCGGTACGGGGCGCGGCCATCCGCGCACCATCCCGGATGGGGATCGGCCGTCGCAGGCTGTTGTTTGGCTGCCGTTCGGGATGGGTGGATCCTGTCGGAAACCGTGCGTCCGCCCACCTCCCCAAGGCTGCGCCGATCCTGTTGCACCCGCTGATGGCGGAGGCTACCGTTGTGCAGGAATACGGCGCAACGCTGGGAAGAGTCCACCATGGCGGAAGAGATTCGCTGTCCGAAGTGCGGCTCCGAGAACATCGTGGTCAGCAGGAAACGGGGGGCCCACGTCTGCGAGGACTGCGACCACGCTTTCCAGCCCGAGAAGCCCTTCGCTGCCAGGCGCATCTTCATCAGCTACGGTCACGACGAGCACGTTTCCCTGGCCATCCGCCTGCGCGATGACCTGCGCGGGGCCGGGCACAAGGTCTGGTTCGATGAAGAGCGCCTCCAGCCGGGACACGACTGGGAGGCCTTCATCGAGAAGGGACTGGAGGACCTGGCCGCCGACAAGGCCCACAGCGCGGTGGTGCTGCTGCTGACGCCGCACTCGGTGCGCCGGCCGGATGGGTACTGCCTGAACGAAGTGGCCCGGGCCCTGGGCCGCGGCCTGCGCATCATCCCCCTGATGGTGGTCGAGAGCGAGCCGCCGCTGTCCATCTGCCGCATCCAGTGGCTGGACATGACCGAGTGCATCCCCATCAGCGACAAGGAGACTCTCTACGTCCCGAAGCTCGCCCGCCTCCGCAAGGCCATCGAGGAGGACCAGCTCGATTTCGAGGGCACGCAGAGCCGCCTTCTGCGGGTCCTGCAGCCCATCCAGTTCTCCGCGGACATCGCCAAGCTCCTGCGTCACTTCACCGGGCGGCAGTGGGTCATCGACGAGATCGACGCCTGGCTGCGGAATGCCGCCGGGAGGAAAGTCTTCTGGATCACGGGTGCACCGGGCGTAGGCAAGAGCGCCATCGCGGCCTGGATGCGCGACCACCGCCGGGAGATCGCCGCCTTCCATTTCTGCGATGCCCACAGCGAGGAGAAGCGCAATCCCGGCAAGCTGGTCCGCTCGGTCGTCTACCAGCTCTCCACGCAGCTCCCCGAATACCAGGAGCGCCTCGCACGGCTGTCCCTGGAGACACAGACCTGGCTCCCAGGTGCCCCTACTGCGAAGCCCCTGTCTTCCAGTACGCCTTCTGTCCTGCCTGCGGGAAAAGGGTGAAGCGGGGTAAGGGCCCGCGCGGAAATACCTTCCCATTTTGCTGCAGCCAATCCCGGTTCCTGGCAAGGCGCGAACGCAGCGGGCATACCCGCAGTGGTACGTGCGGATCCCTTGCGGCGGTGCGCAGCAAAGCCGTCAAGTGGATCCGGATGTTCTCCCGAGTCCGCCTGCCTACTGTTGCTGGCGGATGCGGACCATCCCCGTGGAAATGACCGTGAAGGCTCCGACCATTTCCCGCCCATGCTCACCGATCGCCAGGGAGACCACTCGGGCCTTCAGAAGCGGCGAGAGGCCTGAGAGCCGTACTAGAATCACACCGCGGGTTACGCGCTTCAGGCGGAAGACCAGTTCGCCGAAGTCCTTGTCGCCGGTCAGGAGAAGAGCGCCACTGCTGTTCGCGGTGCCGAGCACCTCGTCGTCCGTGATGCCCGAACTCATCTCGGCTACGTACCGCACATCGTGGCCATCTTCCCGAAGCGCCACCACGATGGGCCCATCCACACTCTCGTCGGCCAGGAAGTTCATGAAACCACGTCGCCGACCGGGTATGCGACGTCCGCCCTGAGTGCCGCCCCGCCGAATCTGATCGCGGCCAGCACGCCTTCCCGGGTGAGACGAGGATGTGCATCCAGAAGCTGGTCGATCGTCTCGCCTGAACCGAGCTTCTCAAGGACCAACTCGACGGTGATACGAGTTCCGGCGATGACCGGCTTCCCCATCATGATCGCCGGATCCGACCTGATCAGCCTTTCCGCCATGGCGCCATCTCCGCTGTCAAACGCTACTCTGCGGAATATACCACCGGGATGGCACAGAGGCATCTTGCGTGTCGGGCGGGAGAACGCTACCGCTCTGCCGAGCGCGGAAGCGCATCGGCAGGAGCGGCTTGTTGTGTCCGGCACCTGGGGACGTACGCGCATAAAAAACTGATAATCGTGTGCTTAGTGCCCGCGCGGAAATAACTTCCCATTTTGCTGCAGGCGATCCCGGTTCCTGGCAAGGCGCGAGCGCAGCGGGCATACCCGCAGTGGTA
>JAFGRS010000018.1 GCA_016935045.1 Lentisphaeria bacterium
ACATGGTCAAACGGCTCCGGCACTCCGGATAGGTCCATGGTCCATGGTCCATGGTCCATGGTCCTTGCAGCGCAATGAGATGTGTAGCAATTCCGAGACGTATCCCGGAATCTGTGCCCGCCAGGTCCTGTCCGCGTGTCCACACAGACCGGCGCGGGCGGCCCAGGCTGGTATGGGACGATTCGCAGTCCGGCATCACAGCCAAACATTTCATCGGCTAATGTAGCACCCCGTGCCTGCGCCGGCCAGGGGGCGGAAACGGCAGGCAGAGGGATTGCGGACAGGACAGGCCGGGATGATTCCGGGGGCGTACGGGGCTTGCCGAGCGCTGTGTTTCCGCGTAGATTTCCGCCATGGAAGGGATCATGGACCAACGGACGGACCCCGGCATGCGGGCGCTCCCGAGGCGATCTGCCGCATCGCGGCTGGGGTTATGTGCGGCACGGATCCTCGGGCTGTTGTTTGGGCTGTCGGGTGTGACCTGGGGGGACGAAACCATGCTGGACACGGCACAGCGGCTTTGCCGGGGCTACTGGGAAGGGTTCGGGCATGACGGCACGAACCTCTGCTGCCACTGCCGTCTCAACGGGCCCCGGGGCATCGACGTACTCGCGTCGCCGGCGCAGATCGCGCGCCGCGAGGTCCGCGGCAAGCCGATGCCCCATGGGTATGGGTCGGGGATCCAGGATGTGCCCCTCGAGAACGGGCAGTTCCTCATGGCCCTGTGCGAAGCCTGCGATGCCACTCACGACGAAACGCTGGCGGTGTTCGGCCGGCGGATCTTTCTGGGCATGAAAGGGATCGCCGGCCTCAGTCCGGTGCCCGGTTTCGTGCCGCGGGGTCCGCACCCGGATGGGAAGAGCTACTACCCGGATTCGTCCCGGGACCGGGCACAACGGGCGCTGCAAGGCGACCTCTTCGATCCCTCGGTCTGGCGCCGGCTGGACTGGGCTGGAGGGGAGGAGGACGCCCAGGCCCAACGCTGCCTCGACCTTCTCGGCCTGCGTCTCGACCAGCCGCTGACCGTCGTTGATGCCCTGGCGCAGTTCACCCCGGAACGGATGCGGGATGACGACGCCCGTCGCCGCAGCGTGGCCAACAAGCTGCTGTTCGGGATGGCAACGGTTCCATTCCACCAGGCTCTGCTCTCCGGCGACGAGGCCCTGATCGCCGCCGTTGCGCCCCACGTCCGGCAGATGGCGGAGTGGATGCTGGCTCACGGCGACGCCTACGACGCCGGGGAAAACGCCAACAGGACCGTGGTCCTGGCCCTGCATCTGCTGGCGCACGAGCAACGCCGCCACTCGCGAACGTTGCCGTAACCTCTCCGGGCGTCGCCGGCAACCGCACTCCCCGTCGTGCCGCGACAGTCCAGTGTCCCGCGTGCTGGCGGGCAGCCGCTTGCCCGTAGGGACGGCTCGGGGACGATCGGCAAAGGCCGGGCGCAGGACTGGGGGAGGAAGGGGTCAAAACCGCCGCCGCTGCAGTTTGCGGGCGGCCCACCGGGCCAGCACCTCGCGCCGGATCTTGGCGTTGTGGCGGATGTCCACCGGGAACGATCGATGGAAGAGGATCTCCCGGATGGGGCGGGTGATGTCGTGTGCCTGCAGGACGGCCAGGATCCGCTCCCGGAATCGGGTCGCCTGGCGCTGGCCGCGGGGGAACGCCCCGGGCTCCGGCTCGACCACGAGAACGGGCCGTTGTGCGGACCGGTCAGCGCCGACGCCCACGAGGGCGGACCTGGCGACCCCGGGCGTGCCGTTGGCGATGGCTTCGCAGCAGACCGAGTAGAGGGTCCCCTGGGCGGTCTCGACGCGATGGGCCTTGCGGCCGCAGAACCACAGCCTGCCATCGGAATCGAGGTAGCCGAGGTCTCCCATGCGGTGCAGGGTCCCTTGCGGGGACGTGATCTTGGCATATCGGGTTGCTTCGGGGAGGTTGTGGTAGGCGGCGGTCACCACCGGGCCGCCGGCGACGATTTCGCCGATCCGGCCCTGGGGTGCCAGGAGGCCGTCATCCCAGGTGGCGATGGGATCGTCGCTGATCCGGACGATGCGAAGCTGGATCCCGGGCAGGGGTCGTCCCACGCACATTCCCGCCCCATTCCGGGTCGCCGCGTCGGTTGCGTCCAGCATTTCGCGGCCGGTGAAGTTGCACAGAGGCAGCGCCTCGGTGGCGCCATAGGGGGTGAAGGTCTGCGCCCCCGGGGGCAGAACGTGTTCGAGGAGCGTGGCGTGTACGTGGCCGGGCACGGGAGCGCCGGCCATGATGACCCGGCGCAGGGAGGGAAGGCGGACCGCGGCCGCGGCGCAGTGTCGGCCGACCCGGGCCCACAGCGTGGGCGAACCGAAGGAATAGGTCACACCGTGATCGCGAACCGCCTCGATGATCCGCTCGGGCCGCACCCGGGCCGGGCGGGATGGGTCCATGTCGGGAATCACCGCGGTGGCCCCCAGGGCCACGCTGAAGAGCCCGAAGAGCGGAAAACAGGGCAGGTCGATGTCCTCGGGACCGATGGCATACGCCCGCCGCAGGATCTCGACCTGCTCGCAGAAAATGCCGTGGGTGTAGAGAACACCCTTCGCCGGCCCCGTACTGCCGGTGGTGAAGAGCACCGCCGCCACATCCGAGGAGAGTACCGCCGCCTCGGGGAAGGACTCCTCCCGGGCCGGGAGAGCCGCCAGCGGCGTCCCGCCGGCCGGGAACCGCGAACCCAGCGTGATGGCCACCCGAACGCCGGCGAAGGCAGCGGGACAGAGGCGGCGCAGGACATGGGCCACGGGAATGCCGATGAAGGCCTCCGGGCGCGTCTGCCGGACACAGCGCAGGAAGCTCCGCCAGCCCATGCCCGGGTCGATGAGCACCGGGACGGCGCCGGCTTTGAAGAGCGCAAAGGTCAGCCCGAAGAAATCCAGACCGGGACGCACCATCAGCAGTACCGGTACGCCCCTGCCGAGCCCCAGCCCGTCCAGGCCCCAGGCATAGCGGTCCGAGGCGGCATTGAGCTGCGCAAAGGTCCAGTGAACATAGGCGCAACGGCCTCGGGAATCCCTGCCGCAGGGCACCACGATGGCCCGCCGGTGGGGGCATTCCCGGGCCAGGCGGGGCAGGTAGTGGGCAATGTTCCGGGCCGAGGAGGACTCAGGCATGTGTGGGACCGCGTTCGGATGTCTGTTCCATGTCCGCACACCATACCCCCGCCCCGGCGATGCGTCCATGCGCGTACCCGGACGGGGACAATGCCGACGAATAGGGGACGGCCGCCGAGCCGTGCCTCCCCAGTACGGCGGGCGGTCCCCGACCGCCACTCTGTCTCCCTATCCTCGCCGCCCGGGGACCGTGCGGCCTGCCGTGGAGCGCGGGCGCTCCAGACGGCTTCGATACGTTGAGGAATCGTTGCTCTACGGCTGGCATCAGGATGGTGTCCATCGGCACTGCCTCCGCTGCTTCGAGACCTGTTTTCCGGACATCCGTGGCACCCCCTGACCGGAAAACGCCCCCCCATCCCGGCACACGTCCGCAGCTGTTTTCCGGACATCACCCCAATGGTCCTGGCCGGGAAACAGCGGACCGTCCCTGCCCGTTTTCCGGACGTGTTTCCGGTCGCGGGGTGTCCGGAAAACGGGTTCGGGCCTGGTTTCAGGGGTTATGGGGGTTGCGTCGGGGAGGGGGCTTCGCGCAGGCCATGGAGGTTGGGCTGTAGGTTTCCGGGGAGATCCCGGTCCTTGCTGGGGTTGGGCCGCCGGCGGCCCCGGTCTTTGGCGGGAGTGGTTTGCGCCGCCGCCGAGGCGGGGTGAGGGTATGGGGTGTTCTGCGCAAGCGGAAAACGAGCCTGACACCAGGTAGGCGCCACGAGCAGAGTGGCGCCAAGTCCCGCTCGGCTCGCGGGACCTACTTCAGGCTGCCTTGTGGTGTCAAT
>JAFGRS010000185.1 GCA_016935045.1 Lentisphaeria bacterium
GAATGACGCCTGGAGCGGAGCGTTGTCCGAGCCGGCCGCGAATGGCGCCGACGGGCCCTTGGCGAGCCTGCAGCGCGCCCGGGACCGGCTGCGCGGGGTACCTCCCGGCACGCCCAGGCGGATCTGCCTGCGGGGTGGGACGTACTTCCTGGACGGTCCCCTCCTGCTTACGGCGCAGGACTCGGGGACGGCCGAAGCCCCCTACACCCTCTGTGCCCAGGAGGGGGAAAGCGTGCTGCTCAGCGGTGGCCGCCGGGTCACGGGCTGGCGGGAGCGGCCGGACGGGCTGTGGGCTGCCGGGGTGCCGGACGCGGGCGGTGTGCCATGGGATTTCCGCCAACTCCGTACGGGCGAGACGATGCAGACACTGGCGCGGCATCCGGACCCGGATCCGGCGGATCCCCTGAAGACGGGGTGGCTCTTTGCCAGGGAATCCAGGAGCGGCATGAGCCCCTGGCTCACGAGCGTGGCCCGCATCCACACGCCCGGCGACTGGATCGCCTGGGACGTGTCCGTTCCCCGCGCCGGGGAGTACCTCCTCTGGCTGTACTACGGCCAGTACATGGCGCCCTTCGGCCGAACGGACATGGACGGTTGCACCGCGGTCCAGGTCGACGGCGGGCCGGAGATCGCTCTCATGAACCTCCCCGACACGGGTGCCTGGTCCACGTTCCTGTGGTCGCAGTGCGCGGTGGTTTCCCTGCGGCAGGGGGTGTGCCGTCTGCGCTGGACCAACCGCAAGGGAGGGGGGATCAACCTGAATGCTCTGGCGTTGTGCACGGATCCGGACTGGCAGCCGCGGGAGGCCCCTCCGGAGGCGGCCGGCCCAGACCAGGTCTGTCTTGTGGTGCAGGCTCAGGACCACGCGGAAGCCAAGGGGCGGGAACTCACCGTGGAGCGGGGCGCGGCCAAGGGCCGTCCCGACGAGATTCCCTTCGCGCCCGGCGACATACCCGAGGGGGAGGTAGCGGGCGGCCAGGTGACCATCTTCCCGGCCTGGGGCTGGGTCGGTGGGCCCGTCCAGATCGCGTCCATCGATCGGGAGGCGGGCATCCTCCGGCTGCGGGGCCGGAATGCCAGCCAGGAGATCCGCCCGGGCAATCGGTATGCGATCCAGAATGTGCGCTTTGCCCTGGACTGTCCCGGGGAGTTCTTCTTCGACCGGGAGAACCGTGAGCTGTTGCTGCGTTCTCCCTCCGAGGGTTTTTCGGGTGAGGAGGCCGTGGTTCCGGTGCTGGACCGTCTCATCGAGATCCGGGGGGAAGAGGAGAGCGGTTCCTGGGCCGAGCACATCCGGATCGAGGGGATTGCCTTCCGCGACGCGCGCTACTCCATCGAGGTGGACAGCCTGTACACGCCGGACGATGCCGCCATACGGATCGATCGGGCCCGCCATGTGACCATCGAGAAGTGCACCTTTTCGCATCTCGGCGGCTACGCGGTTCGGTTGGCACAGCGGGCTTCGCACTGCCGGGTCCTGCGCTGCACGATGGCGGAGATGGGGCAGGGAGGGGTGATTGCGCGCGGCGAGACCGCCGACCAGCCCACCGACTGCACGGTGGCGGGATGCCACATGCGGGATCTCGGCAGGGTCTACAAGCACGTGGCTGGGGTCTACGTCACCACGGGAAGCCGTTTTCTGGTGTCGCGCAACACAATCCACGACGTGCCCCGATATGCCATCAGCTTCAAGTCGTACGGAGAGAATGCCGCCTCCCACGACTGCATCGCGGAGTACAACGATCTGCGGCGCACCAACCTGGAGACGAACGACACGGGCGCTATCGAGACCCTTGGCCGGGATCGTCAGCCCAGCGGCAACATCATCCGCTACAACCTGGTGCTCGATACGGTGGGCATGAAACACACCCCCGAAGGAGGCATCGTGAGTCCCTTCTACACCTGGGGCATCTACCTGGACGACTACTCTTCGGGGACCACGGTTGTCGGCAACATCGTGGCAAGGAACGTGCGCGGCGGCTACCACAACCATCTCGGCTTCGACAATACGGTCGAGAACAACATCTTCGTGGACGGGACGCTGTACCAGGCCGAGTGGAACGGGCGCGAGGAAATGCGACGCAATACCTTCCGCCGCAACATTATGTGTTACAGACATCCGGAGGCCGTCTACATCCGTTCCGGGGGCTGGCACCCGGAGGTGCTGCGGGAGTGCGACGGGAACGTTCTCTGGTGGACTGGCGGCAATCTCGCCGAGTCGGCGGCCGCGGTCACGCCCGCGGGTCCCTGGTCCAAGTGGCTCGAACTCGGCTTCGACCGCCACTCCGTGATCGCGGATCCTCTCTTCGTGGATCCTGCCGCGGACGATTACCGTCTGCGGCCCGAATCGCCCGCGTTGCGGCTCGGCTTCCGCCCGATCCCGGTGGACGAGATCGGCGCCGATGCCTACCGGGACTGATCGAGGCCCTTGCAGACTCCCAGCGCGAGGCCGCAAGCGCTCGAGAGGATGGAGATTCGGTGGCCGGGAACGTGTCGGTGGATTTGGTCAGTGCCGGGGCAGGGGCGCGATGCGGATGTTGCGGTAGGCGACGGGGCCGTGGTTGCCCTGGAACATGAGGGGACCGAGGGGTTTCTCCTTGCCCTGGACGCCACCGGGTGTCTGCTTGGGCATCTCGACATTCTCATGGATCGTGACCCCGTTGAGGATGACCTTGAGGAAGCGTGCATTGGCGGTCTTCGTGCCGGCTTGGTCGAACACGGGGGCCCGCCAGTGGATTTCGTAGGTATTCCACTCGCCCGGCGCTCGGTAGACAGGTTTGGATGGCGGCTGCGCCCCGTAGATGGCGCCCATGTCCCCGGCGCCCGGATGGGCGTCCTTGCCATGGCTGTCCAGGACCTGGATTTCGTATTCTCCCATGACGTAGATGCCGCTGTTCGAGCCCTTGGGGACCATCACATCCAGGCTGATGACGGCATCGCCGTGCAGCGCTTCGCTGAACAGGTCGAGGCTCTTGCCGTGGCCCTCGGTGTTGTTGATCAGCTCGCTGCCGCCCGGGGTCACGGTGAAACGACGGGGGTCCTGCGGGTCGAGGGCCGCGGATCCCACGCACCAGGACGCCGGATCCCCGGGACGTTTCGTGCGCCACCCCTCCAGGTCCCTGCCGTTGAAGGGTTCGACGATGGACGGCAGCTCAGCTCCCACGGTGAGCGCGAAGGCCCACAGGGTAGCCACGGCAACGACCTCGACGGCAACCATCCGCAACCCGGGCATTCTCATTGCATTTCTCCACGATCGTTACTGGTTTCAGAATCGCCTGCATCCTGGAAGCTCCGTGCCCGCGCCTCCGCGGGCGCTCCAGACGATGAGGAGACGATCAGTATGGTGCTCCGACCTACACCCTTCCGGCCGGGCGCGGCTCGTGAAACAGCCCCGCGGGAAGCCCGCCGGCATTCTGCCCCGCGGCGGGGTGGCGTTTCCTTTTCCCGGCTTCTTCGCCCGCGGGCGTCACCGCCGGAGGAGGGGTTCTTCGGAGAACGCCGCAAACTGCCACGGTCCTTCGTCCCGGCTCAGCCGGCAGTGGACGACACGCGTTTCCTCGGTTCGTTCGCCCCCATCGGCCGAGACCAGGACGAGACGTGCCGTGCCGGAGAGGGTTGCGTTGCCGTGGTCCTGGACGGCCACCTCGACGTCGAAGAACGTCAGCTCGATGACAGAGAAATAGGGCCGCGCCCGGGCCACTTCGCTGGCCAACTGGGCTGCCGTGTACCTTGCTTCGCCGGGGAACCCCGAGATGGCAATGGAGACCTCCGGGGCAAAAAACCCCTGCAGGGAGGTCATCTTCAGACCCATGATCGGCGTCGACTCGCGGTCCCGGCGCGAGACGCAGTCCGCCAGATCCTCCAGGCGGCCCCGGATCACCTTCTCCTCCGTCGGGCGCAGCCAACGCCACAGGCCCCAGCCGGCCGCAGCCAGCACGGCGATCGCCGCCGCGATGCGCAGGGTTTTCACCACACCGGTACTCCCGCGAGACGCCGTCGTTCAGTTTCCCCGAAGATGTGCTGTTCCATGGGCATGGAGCGGTTGTCCCCCACCAGGTAGACACAATCGGGTGAGACGCGGCGTTCCGGCAGTTCCCAGTTGCAGGGGCCGCGCACGTAGGGCTCCTCCACGGGCATTCCGTCCAGCAGCAGCGTCCCGTCCCGGAAGGCGACGCTCTGTCCGGCGAGAGCCACCACGCGTTTGAGGAACATGACCCGTGTCCCCTGAGCCCGGATGGCTACGACCTGTCCTCTCCCGGGTTCCCGGAGAAGGAACGCCCCGCGCCAGATCAGGGCGACTCCCCCATCCCGGTAGGCCGGCTCCATGCTCGCGCCCTGGATCCGACACGGCACCAGAATGTAACGGGCAGTCATGGCCGTTACCAGGGCCACCAACAGGACACGCCGGCCGTAGCGCCATGTCAGCCGCGGGAAGAAGAAGCCGCGCACCCAGGTAGACACCCGGCGGTGACCCGCATGCCAGCCTCCCGAATCCGTGCGTCTCACGCCATCCTCCGGCCATGGGCCGTGCCCCAGGCGACACAACCCCGTGGATGCGCCTTGCCGACCCCCGGTGTCCGCAGCGCAGATTCGAGCGGGCGGAGTCGTTTCGGGGCGCCTCTGCAAAGACCATGGGCACCCGTCACAGTATGATGACGGATCGGCGTCTCCGCAAACCGGTCCCAGGGGCACACGGCAACGAATCCGCTGTGCCGCTTCCCGGGGCTTTCCGGCTTGCATCCCGCTTCTTCGGGGCGATGGTGCATGGCGCGATTCTCCCGGGGCCGGGGGGGACATCCCGTCCGGGAGCCCGGGATTGCTGGAGGAACGAACGATGCCGCGTAGGGGTCTCCTTGCTGGTCCCACCCTCCGGGAGCCTGCCCGGAGCATTCCCGTTGTGCACGAGTGTGACGTGTGCGTGGTGGGGGGAAGCTGCACCGGGGTATTCGCAGCCGTCCGCGCCGCGCAGCGTGGCTGCACGGTAGCCCTGCTGGAGGCGGGGAACATGTTCGGCGGCGTGGCTACCCGCGGCCTGGTCAGCATCTGGCATTCGCTGTGGGACACGATCGGCCGGCGGCAGATCATCGCCGGCCTGACTCTGGAGATGATCGAGCGGCTGCGGCGGCGGGAGGCCGTGCGGCTGCACGGGAACAGCCCCGACAAGGGCGCGACCCTCAACACCGCCGAACTCGCCATCGAACTCGATGACCTGGTGCGGTCCCAACCGCGCATCCGACCATTCCTCCATACCCGCTTCGTTGCGCCCGTGGAGCGTGACGGGCGCATCGTGGCGGCCGTCATCGAGGACCGGAGCGGGCGGCGGGCGGTGGCGGCCAGGGTGTTCATTGACGCTTCCGGCGACGGGGATCTCCTGGTTCGGGCAGGCTTCGAGACGCGGACGTTGCCGGATCTCCAACCGCCCACGACCTGTGCTCTCATCCACGGGATCGACGCCGTGGCCAGGCGGAGCCCGGGGTTCAACCTTGCCGCTGCCGTGCATGACCCGCGCTATCCCAACGCCCTGCGCGATGGCCTGTTGTGGTCGGCGCCCGTCACCGGCGTTCCCGGGGCGACCATGGTTGCCGGGACCCGGGTTCACGGGGCCGACTGCGGCGACGCCGACCAGTTGACGGCGGCCGAGATGGAGGGTCGCCGTCAGGTGCGCGCCATCTGCGACATCCTCCGCGAGCAGTACGAGGGTGGCGACGGCATTTCGCTGATCGCGCTTCCGGCGTCGATCGGGATCCGGGAGACACGGCATGCGGTCTGTCAGCACACGCTCACGGAAGCCGAGGTCCTCGAAGGGCTCTCCTTCCCGGACGCCATCGCCAACGGCAGCTATCGTGTCGACGTGCACCACAGTTCCAGGGCCGGGCTGACCTTCCGCTATCTGGACGGGACGGAGTTCTATCACGCTCCCGGGCAGGCGCCGCTGGCCGGCCGGTGGCGGGGACCCCGGGACGTGGATCCCACGTTCTACCAGATTCCCCTGCGGTCGCTGCTCCCCCTTGGCAGCCGGAACCTGATTGCGGCAGGACGCCTCGTGGACGCGGACCGGGGTGCCTACGGTGCCGTGCGCGTCATGGTGAACTGCAACCAGACGGGTGAGGCGGCGGGGGTGCTGGCGGCCCTGGCGGTCGGGGACTCGGTGGATGTC
>JAFGRS010000186.1 GCA_016935045.1 Lentisphaeria bacterium
CGGGGCGGCCGGGCATCGCGGGCTCCAGTGTGGGAGGCGGTCTCTCGCAGAACCTGAGCTTTGTCGAAGGTCGACCGGCGATTCCCCCGGCGCCGCCGCGGCCGGGACACCGCCCGGCCCTGCCTGCCGGCGACTCCCAGTAGGCGCCACGAGCCGAGTGGCGCAATCCGCAAGAGAGTCCCGCTCGGCTCGCGGGACCTACCGCAAGAGAGTCCCGCTCGGCTCGCGGGACCTACCGCAAGAGAGTCCCGCTCGGCTCGCGGGACCTACTTCAGGCTGCTTTGTGGTGTCCATTCCGCTTTCGCCGGGTACGGTGTTCTGAGCCCGGCTCGTGTGGCGTGCCGGGCGGGATCCTCCTCTCTCCCCGGAACCGTAGGCAGCGGTTGCGTGTCCATATTGCATCGACGGCGCGGCGCCGAGCGCTGCGGGAATGAACATCAGGAGATGCAAGTCATGACACGTGTACAGACTGCGGTTGTTGTTACCTTATTGAGCCTGGTGAGTGGGGCTGCCGTGTATGCTCATTGCCAGGTGCCCTGCGGCATCTTTGACGATCCTGTCCGCTTTGCCCTCCTCAACGAGCACACCGTGACCATCGAGAAGGCGATGAAGCAGATAGAGGAACTCAGCGCCGATCCCAAGGCGAACGCCAACCAGATCACCCGCTGGGTGCTGACCAAGGAAGAGCACGCGGCCCAGTTCACGGACATCGTGACGGATTACTTCCTCGCCCAGCGGATCAAGGCCCCGGGCGAAGGGGACAAGGCTGCCCGCGAGAAGTACATCCGGCAGTTGGAGTTGGCCCACGGGATGATTGTGACGGTGATGAAGTGCAGGCAGACGACCGACACCTCCCTGCCCAAGGCCCTCCGCTCCATGGTGCACGACTTCGAGGTGCTCTACACCGGCAAGCACGATCACCAGCATTGATCGGGGGTGTACGGGGATGTGGGCCGGACCGGTGGGGCCGTTCCGTCTGGAGGGACAGCCCTCACCATGTGGATCGCAGGGCGCGCGCAAGTGGAATGCCCGGTGGAGATGCGCTGGAACCCGCCGTCCCTGGCGGTATGCTGAACCAACGCAGGTGCGGCGCAGGACGACCGACGCCGGCGGGAACGCTGCAGGAATGGGCTTTCTTCTTGCGCGCGCCGGGGAGTCCTGGAGGGCGGTCCTGTGTGACCGCCGCGGCCGGGGCACAGCCCGGCCCTCCAGCGCCCGGTTCCCCGGGTCCCGGGCGGAATGGGACCGGGTTTCGCCCGGGTGGCCGTAGAGGGGAGAGTAACCCTATTCTCGCCGCAGGTCTTCGACGCAGCGGATGAGGGCCGCGGCGATGTAGCGGTTTTCGGCATCGGTCATGGCGGGGTGGATGGAGACGCAGAAGAGTCTCTCCGTCACGGCTTCCGAGAGAGGGGTTTTCTGTCCCCTGGTGTGTTCGGCGAGGATTTTCCGGCTGAGGTATGCGGGGCGGTTTGCGATGACGCAGCCGATGCCGTATTCCTCATCCATCCTCTGCATCAGCCTGTCCCTTTTGGCGCCGGCCCAGGCTTCGGGCACGAGGCAGGTGTAGAGGTAGAACGAGTGTTCGCAGTCCGGGGGTTCGTAGGGGGGCGTGATCTCGGGCAGGCCTTCGAGCATGGCGGTGCGTTCGTGGGCGAGACGGCGGCGTGAGGCGATGAGCCCATCGAGGCGACCGAGCTGCACGAGCCCGACGGCGGCCTGCACCTTGGTCATCACGTTGCTTGTGCCCCAGGCTTCCACCTCGCTCCCGTACATGCGCACGGAACGGCAATAGCGGTGCACGGCCTCGTCGTCGGTGGTCACCATGCCCCCTTCGCCGAGGGTCGTCATGTTCTTCATGGTGTGGAAGCTGAAGACCGTGGCGAGGCCCTTCTTCCCGATCCGCGTTCCCTTGTAGCCTCCGCCGCAGGCGCGCGCGGCATCGCCGATGACCGGGATGGGGCCGTGCACGGGATGGGGATGCTCGCTCCCCACGGCCATGAGTTCGTCCATGGGCGCGGAGAGTCCGTTCATGTGTACCGGGAAGATCGCCCTCGTCCTCGGTGTGAGCTTCGCGGCCACGTCCTCCGGATCGAGCTGGAACGTGCGCGGATGGATCTCGCCCCAGACAATCTGTCCGCCGGCACCCAGGACTGCCAGGGGAGCGGCCTGGTAGTTGACACTGGGTACGATGACCTCGTCCCCCGGTTGCAGGTTGAGGGAACGCATGGCCATATCCAGCCCGGGGCCGGCGCTGTTCACCGCGACGGCGTAGCGGCAGCCGCAATGGCGGGCGAAGGCTTCCTCGAACTCGGGGATGGGGGAGGCGGAGAACCCGAATCCCCTGCTGATGTCCATGGCTTCCCGGATGGCATCGACGGCAGCCTGGATTTCGGCTTCGCCGTAGACGCTGCCAAGGAGGGGTTCCGCCTTCCACGGCGGCTCCGGCCTGGGATTCCGGAGGGCCTCCTTCACGTCGCGTTCGGTAAGCATGCCTGTGCGCCTTCCTGTGTGGTGCTGTTCACCCGGAATCGCTCCGCGCCGGCCACCGGCGCCCGGGACCGTCCGCCGGCGTCCCGGAATCGCGGACATGACGGCACTGTAGTGGCGGGATGGCGCTTTGCGACCGGTTGTGCCGTCCGGGGCCACCTGTCTGAGGGAGTCCCGAATGCGGAGACCGCCTCCGGCAGCGCCTTCGGGCACGGCGTGCCAGGGCATGGGGAGGCCTTTCGGCGGATCACTCGTAGTCCCATTTGTGCAGCCACGGGTCGGCCGTGCGCTGCTGGAATGCCTTCAGCTTGGCACAGAACTCCCGCACCAGGGCGGCATACGCCGGATCGTCGGCCAGGTTGACCACCTCGTCCGGGTCCTGCCGCAGGTCGTAGAGTTCGAAGCGGGGCCGGTGCAGATAGGCCTCCACGGGGCGCCTGCCGTAGGTGGCACGGCCGTCGCGTCGGGCCCCCTGCCAGGTGGGGGAGGCCCACAGGTCGGAGGCGGAGGAGTAGGTCAACGGGTGGGCGATGTTCCAGAGGAACTTGTAGCGGTCGGCGCGCACGACGCGCATGGGGTAGTAGTTGGTGATTTCGTGGAAGGTGTGGGCGGCGAAGACTTCTTCGCGCCATGCCTCGGGGTGCTCCTCTTCGAGCACGGGGAGGATCGAGCGTCCGTGGAAGGCATCGGGGTCGGGAGTCAGGCCGGCGGCATCGAGGATGGTGGGGGTGATGTCACACCACGTGGTCAGGGCGTCACAGGCATGTCCGACGCGCTGGAGGGTGGGGCTGCGCACGATCAGCGGCAGGTGCATGCCGGGCTCGTAGAGGGTGGTCTTGCCTCCCGGGAACGCGGCGCCATTGTCCGAGAGGTAGATGAGGAGGGTATTCTCGTAGGCCCCCGTCTCGCGGAGGATCCGCAGCAGGCGGCCGACCCCTCGGTCCAGCCGGGATACGGACTGGCAGTACTGGGCCCATTCCGCCCGCGCCTCCGGGGTATCGGGGAGCCAGGCGGGCAGGTCCAATGCCTCCTCGTCGTAGGTCTGTTCCCGATCGTTCGGGAAGTCGCCGTCGGGATTGCCGAAACGGTTCGGCCGACAGGGGTGCGTGTCGAGGTGCCGGCCGTCGCGGTGCGGGTTGAGGGAACACCAATAGAGGAAGAAGGGCTCAGTCCCGGCGAGGAAGTCACGGCAGTTCTCGCTCATGCGCACGTCGTCGCGCCCGGCCCCCGGGATCCCCGTGTCGAAGGCGAACACGCGCTCCGGGGCGTGGTGGAACTTGCCGACCCGGCCGGTGCGGTAGCCCGCTTCCCTGAGGAGCACCGGCAGGCTGCGGACCTGGTCGAAACAGGCAAAGTGATGGCACCCGTGGGTGTGTCCATAGGCGCCGTTGGCGTGGTTGTGCAGGCCGGTGAGGAGCACCGAGCGGCTCGCGGCACAACTGGCCGAGGTACAGAACGCCCGGGTGAAACGCACACCCGCCGCGGCCAGGCCATCCAGATTCGGGGTCAGGGGCGCCGTGGTCCCGAAACACCCCCCGTCATAGCCGTGATCGTCGGCGACCATCAGGACAATATTGGGTCGGTCCATCGCCATAGTTCCACCTCCATTGAATCCGGGAAGCGGCCGTGACCCCGCCTGTGAGGGACCGCGTCCCTCGCGGCCATACCGACACTCGTGAGCCGATTCCTGACCTCGCCCGGAAAACCCCCTCAGTATGGCACGGCAGCGGCGCGATGCAATGTGCGTCCGGGGCCCCGCGGGGCTGTTCCAAGACCCGCTGAATCGGTTCCCGCCGCCACTGCCCTTGCGGCAGTGGAGCGCCGATTCGGGGTGAGGGAGCGCGGCCGCGCCCCCTCCCCGCCCTC
>JAFGRS010000187.1 GCA_016935045.1 Lentisphaeria bacterium
CGCCCCGTGGAGAGGAACGGTCCGGGCGCATCACCCCCACCTGCATGACGGCGCGATCGCCCTGCACAGCGGCCGTGGAATCCTGCACGTACAGGGCCAGGAGATGCTCGCCGGGAGAGAGCTTCGGGCCGATGGGAAAGGTGAACGGCGTGAAGCCCCCGGCATGCTCGCCGACCAACCTGCCGTCCAGGAACAGCGCGCACCAGAAGGCAACGCGTCCGCAGCGCACGAGGACGGGACCCGGGGGGGGCCTCCCCACGGCCAGCCGCCGCAGGTACCAGCCCGCATGGTAATCACGCCCCGGGGGCCAGCCCTGGGGGAGACTCGTGGTCGCGGGCTCCCCGGGAGCGCCCTGTTCCTCCAGCCAGGGGACGAATACCCAGCCGTCGCGCAGATCGACGCTCTGACGAGCGCCCGAGGGAACGGATGCGGGCGGCGAAGCCACCTCCCGGGCCATGCGGGCAACGTCCGACGCCGCATCCAGCCCCGGACGCGACGGAGGCAGTTCGGAGACGCTGGACGCCGCCGCTGCGGCAAACGCGAGTTCGTCGACCCACACGTCCACAGGACCGGTCCCAGGACCGGGGGTGACATGAAACTGGAGTTGAGGATGGAAAGCGCGAAAGAGCCCGTCGCCAACGGCCGGCAGCCCCGCGTCTCCCCGGAAATCATCGAAGCGAACCGCATACCGACCCCAGGCACGGTCGCGAACCGCCACCCCGGCCCGGAAGTGCCCGCGCACCCCCTGCGGGCCACTCACCCCCCGCTCCCGAACCCGGAGCACCAGCAGCAGAGCCACGGGCCGCGATGCCTTGGCTTCGAAGACAAAGGCGTTCGCGCCCGGGGGCACCCCCCTCTCCCAGGCCAGAGATGCCGCGTCATTCGGCCCCTGCACGATGGCGTAGTTCGCTTCCGCCTCGACACCGAAGCGCATCCTCATGCAGGCACCCCGCACACCCTCCGGATCCCGGGACGATTCGGCCCGGCCGATCGCGGACCAGGAACGCTCGGCCTCGAAACCGTCGATGCGGCCCGCCGGCGCAGCCGCCTCGGCCGCCCCGCTCTGAGCCTGAGCCAGCAGAATGGGAAGGATGACAAGCGATGGTCTCATGGATCGCCAATGCTCCACTCACAGGGGACCGCCCTCTTGGTGTGCCGCCAGTCACAGTGCAGACGAGGCGCGCCCATGCATCCGCCGCCCCTGGTCCCTGCAGGCCGGGCGCATCCCAGACACAGTACAGCGCCCGTACCCGGTTTGCGATCCCCGAACAATCCGGCCCAGGGCTGCTCCAAGATCCGGCGAATCGCTTCCCGCCGCCACTGCCCTGGCGGCAGTGAAGCGCCGATTCGGGGTGAGGGAGCGCGGCCGCGCCCCCTCACCGCCCTCCGATCGGCGCTCCACCGGGACAAGCCCGGCAGCGGCGTTGGGATCCTGAAACAGCCCTGAGTCCGGCCCCGGGGGCCGTTCTCGCCCAGCAGCGAATCACACCGATGGGAGCGCCGGACCCCGGGGTGGGACCACGATCCGGAACGGTTGTGCCCCCCCGGCATACGCCCAGGGGCCGGATGGACACACGATTCGCCCTGGGCCGCTGCCCCTGCACGCGCACGGCCGGAGACGAGGAGGAACTGCGAAATGGGGACCGCCGCAGTCGAGACGCTGGTCCACACTTCGCAAAGTGTGGACCGTACGCAAGAGATGTGCATACAAGCGCGAAGGACGGGTTCAGTACTTAGTATTTCAGTCCACACTTTGCAAGGTGTGGACTGATCGAGATACGCATGCAGACAGGCTTGGAAAACGGAGTACGCACATGACATCCTTGTCCACACTTTGCAAAGTGTGGACCGATCTGAGAAGGCATACATACAGCACGAAAAACCGGGCATGCACTTGACATTTCGGTCCACACCTTGCAATGTATGGAGCATGCATGAACGATCCGACAGCGAGGTCGCGGGTGCAGGCCTGAAGCCCACGCTGTGGCGTACCTGCCGAGCCTTGGCGAACCGCCGGCGCCTGGGTATCGTCTGCCATTTGATCGACCATCCTGACGACATGGTGTCCCAGGTTGCTCGGGGGGTGGGGATACCCGTTGCCGTGGCGAGCCAGTACCTTCGTATCCTGAACGCGCGCGGCGTTCTGCGGGCAACTCGCCGAAGCCGTTGGGTTCATTACCGCCTGGCGGCGGACCCCAGCCTTCCCGAGGCGTCTGTTCTGGTGGCGGCGTTGGGTGAGAGCCTTGCTGCCGACACGCGGGACCTGGACTCTGCCATGGCGACGCTTACGGCCTTCACGCACCCCCGGCGGCTTCTCCTGCTGGCTTTGCTGTGGCAGTACGGCCACCTCGACTACTCGGAACTCATGGGCCGCAGCGGTATTCCCCACCAGGCCCTGACACGGCACCTGGACAAGCTTCAGCGACGGGGCCTGGTCGATCTCCATGGAGGCAGGTACCGGCTCACGTGTGGTCCCGATGTCCTGGCGCGAGCCTTGCTGAGCATCGCGGTTCGGGAATGAGCGCCCGGGGAGGGGGGAGGGACAGAGCGTCAGGGAAAGCCGGAAGGGCTCGGGAATCGGCTCAGCACCTGGCTTCGCGTGCTGTCCCACACGTTCCATGACAGAGACTTTCCAGAGGGAATCGGGAGACCTTCCTTGCCGGCGCACAAGCGCGCACGCCGGTAACGCTGCCGCCCTCTGCAGGACCGTTGTGAGCAGGAGAGAACGCGATGCGTATCGGCTTCCGCGGGGAACTGCGAGACGAAGCGGCGATCCGGGTGGGGTTCATCGGCTGCGGCAGTCATTCGTTCCGCAACATCTATCCGACCTTCCCGTTCTGCCCGGTCAGGCTGGAGGCGGTGTGTGACCTGGACCGGGCCAAGGCGGAAGCGTTTGCGGGGACCTTCGGGGCCGGCCGCGTCTACGCCGATCACCGGCATATGCTGGCGGATGGCGATTTGGATGCCGTGTTCATCGTGACCAACTACGATGCCCTGGGCCGGCCGCGCTTTCCGCTCCTGGCGCTGGATTGTCTCGCAGCGGGTTGCCATGTGTGGATGGAGAAACCGCCGGCTGCCTCCTGCCGGGAGATCGAGGAGATGCAGGCGGCGGCCAGGTCCGCCGGCCGCAATGTCATGGTCGGGCTGAAGAAGATGTTCTTTCCTGCCAACGAGAAGGCGGCGGAATTGATGGGGCGACCGGAGTTCGGGCAGGCGCACCTGCTGCTGCTGCAGTACCCTCAGTCGATCCCGACGGTGGCGGATCTCGAGCGCTACCGCGCCGGGCGCGAGCGGGTCCCCGCGGCAGTGAGTTTCCTTGACCACCTCTGCCATCCGGCCTCGTTGATGGTGTACCTTCTGGGTATGCCTCGCACCCTCTGCTACGAACGCAGTCCGAGGGGAGCGGGCAACGCGACCTTCACCTTTCCTTCGGGTGCGGTCTGTGCCATGGCCCTGACGGGCGGCGCCCCCCGCAACGGCGGTATGGAACACACCACGATCGTCGGCGAGGGTGGACACCGTATCGTGGTCGAGAACAACATCCGGGTCTGCTTCCACCGGGACCCGCCGGCGGGACCCGGCCAGGGATACGGCAACACCCCGAGTTTCTACACCGGCGCGCCCGGGCAGACGGCAGCGCTGTGGGAACCCGAGTTCAGCCTGGGGCAGCTCTACAACAAGGGCCTGTTCCTGCTGGGCTACTGGGGTGAGGTCAACGAGTTCGCCCGCTCGATCCTGGAAGGGCGGCCGCCGGCAAAGGGCACCCTCGAACAGGCCTGGCAGGTCACGCGCATCTTCGAGGCCTTCGCCGAAGGTCCCGGCAAGACGGTCCCGCTGGAAACCGAGGGCAAATGGGGGACGCGGTCCGAGTCGGGCGCCGACGGATCTCGGCGGCTCGGGTGAGGCGGGCCACGCCGCGACCGGGGCTGTTCGGCGTATTGCCTCAGTCCACGCCGGAGAGCTCGCGGTACGCTCGCGCTCCATGCCCGAGGAGAGCTCGCGAGCATCCTGGTGTCGTTGGCGGCAGACTCCACTGCTGCATTGGTGTTCGGCGCCGCCAGTGCCTTGCAGGCATGATTCGGCGGGGGTATTCTGCTCCTTGAGCCGGGGGCAGTCCCCGACGGGTCTCCTCCGGAGTCACAGAATCCGCCTGGTCAGGAAAGGCGCGTGCCATGGCGTTCACGCCGACGTTCGAGTCGCTGCTGCGGTACGAGTGTCCGACGTGGTTCCGGGATGCCAAGTTCGGCATCTGGAGCCATTGGGGGCCCCAGAGCGTGCCGATGTACGGGGATTGGTATGCCCGGCACATGTACGTGCAGGGGCACCCGCAGTACCTCTACCACGTGCGCCACTACGGGCATCCCTCGAGGTTTGGCTACAAGGACATCTGCGCCCTGTGGAAGGCCGAACGCTTCGAACCGGACGAGCTGATGCGTCTGTACCGCAAGGCCGGGGCCCGGTACTTCGTGGGGCAGGCCATGCATCACGACCACTTCTTCAATTACCCCTCCCGGCTCAACCGTTTCAACGCGGTCCAGGTGGGTCCCGGCAAGGACATCTGCGGACTGTGGAAAGCCGCAGCCGAACGCGAAGGCATGCCCTTCGGCCTGACTGAGCATCTCGGCGCCACGTTCTCGTGGTGGCGAACCAACAAGTGGTGCGACACGGAGGGTCCCCATGCCGGGGTGCCCTACGACGGCAACGATCCGGCCTACCGGGATTTTTACCTCGACAACTACGAGCACGTGCAGGAGGGGGAGGACCGGACCGACACCAAGGCGCGGCCATGGTACACGGCCAATTCCCGTTTTCGGGACTACTGGCTGGCGGTAATCAAGGAGGTGGTGGATCTCTACGAGCCGGACCTGCTGTACTCGGATGGCGCCCTGCCCTTCGGGGAGAATGGGGCTTCGGTCCAGGGAGCGCCGGAGTTCGCGCACGGACTGCAGGCCGTCGCGCACCTGTACAACACGTCCCTGGGCAGGCACGGAGAGAACCGGGCCGTGTACAACCAGAAGGACCGTCGCCCCGAGATCTACCGGGTGGGGGTGCTGGATATCGAGAAGAGCCAACTGCCCGGGATCCACCCCGAGCCCTGGCAGACCGACACCTGCATCGGAAACTGGTTCTACGACGTGCGGCAGACGTTCAAGAAACCCGCGCACGTCATCGAAATGCTGATCGACATCGCGGCCAAGAATGGCTGCATGCTGCTGAACATCCTGCAGAAACCCGACGGCAGCATCGACGACGAGAGCCGCTATCTGCTCGATGAGCTTGCGGGGTGGTTCGCGATCTGCGGTGAGGCGATCCACGGGACACGTCCTTGGCGGCACTACGGCGAAGGGGACACCCGGGTGCTCATCCAGGGCTTCAAGGAGGAACGGGGCACCTGGGGCGCCTCCGACTGGCGCTTCACCAGCCGGGGCAAGACCCTCTACGCCTTCGCCCTCAAGGCGCCGGAGAACCGTCGTGCCGTGCTGCGGAGCCTGACGGAGCAGGAAAGGGTCGTCTCGGTCCGGCTGCTGGGCGCGGGGGATTGCCCGTTCCAGCAGGCCTTCGGCGTGCTGACCGTGAAACTGCCGGAACGCCTGCCCACCGGGTACACGAACGTGCTGGCCGTGGAACTGGCTTGAGAAGTAGATGCAGCGCGCCGGTCCCAGGTCCTCCTCCGGCGGGCATGGGCCGACAGGGGCCGCAGTTCAGCGAATGAGGGCACTGGCGCGGCGGCAAGGTCGATTGGGGTGATCATGTTCAGGGTCCTGTTCTGCATTCTCGTCTGCGGGTCTCTGACCGCGCCGGCAGCCGTACCGGTTTCGGATGACTGTGTGCTGCGGCTGGAATTCGCGGGCGATCTGCTCGACACGGGAGGCAATGCGGCGCGTTCCGATGGTATTGCGCGGGGCGGTGTGGGTACATTCGTGCCGGTGGACCTGCCGGGGACCTGCGTCGGGAGCGATGGGTGGGCGTTGGCCTTCGATGGCGTCGACGACTCGGTCGCCTTCCCGTCGGAGACGGGGACCGAGGCCGAACTGCGCTTCATGGGGACGCAGCCCTTCACGGTTTTTGTGCGTCTGTGGCTGGACCGCCTCGACGGCATCCAGCACCTGTTCTCACGCTGGCCGGACGGGCATTCCCTGTTCCACCAGAATAGTCTGTGTTTCGCTGCCCGGCCCGAGGGGCCACATCGCTTTGTGGGAGTCACCGTGCCGGTCGAGCCCGGGCGTTGGTACGACGTGGCCTGTGTCTACAGCGGCCCGGGCCGGAACAACCTGAACCTCTACCTGCACGAGACCGTGACGGGTGCGTTCCTGGAGCACAATGCCACGACCCTCGACCGCCCCATCAAACCGGACACCCGGGAACTGACCCTCGGCTCGCGCGGGGACGCGGACCACTTCGCCGGCAGAATCGAGCGTGTGCTGGCTTTCCGCCGGGCCCTGAGTGCGGACGAGGTGCACGCCCTTACCACGGAGCGCGAATGGGACTACCGTCCGGGTGAGACCGAGCGTTTTGGCGATGTCCGGGTCCTGCGCTATGCCGAGGATGTCCTGGCGCCGTTTGCGGGGCCGGCCCATGCCGCGGACTGGGACGGAGACGGGCACGTCGACCTGCTGGGCAGCCGCTCGCTCCACCGCAACACGGGAAGGACGGACGCGGCGGGCCTCCCGATCTTCGAGACGCCGGTGGCGATCGACCTCCCCGGTACGGTGCGGGGGGACCTGGATGGGGATGGGGACGCGGACGTCGTGACGGCCCACCGTGACGGGTTCCGCTGGTACGCGCCGGAGAATCAGAACGGGGGTGTACGCTTCGTCAACCGGGGAGACCTGCAACACCCCCTGGGACGCGCGGTGCCCCTGCCCGAGTCGGGCGAGGGCGTGCCCTGGCCGGCGCTCGTGGACTGGGATGGGGACGGACGCGTCGACCTGCTCTCGGGGACTCGCAGTGTCGGTCTGTCCCGGTACCTTCCCAGCCAGGGCCCGGGTTTCCAGCGCGGCTGGGCGGACGGGAGCTGGTACTTCCGCGACATGACCGCGACCCTCTTCCTGCACCGCAACGTGGGCAGCGTCGGAGAGCCGCTGTTCACGGACGGGGAGCTGCTGACCACGGGCGCCTTCGGGCGGGCGATCACGTTCTTCGACACCGTGATGCCCGTCCCCGTGGACTGGAACGACGACGGTCTCGCCGATCTCCTGGTGGGCACCTTCGACCGGGTCGTGGTCTTCCTCCACGCCGGCAGCGCCCGTCAGCCCCGACTCGACGAGGGACACGTCCTCACCTTTGCCGGCAGGGATACGACGACCTTCGAGCGCCGGCCGGTCTTCCCGTTCCGTGGTTCGGACGGCCTCTGGCGGCTCAACGTCGGGGGTTCGATGGTGCGTCAGGCGCGACAGCTCTCGGCGGAGGATCCCTATGCCTTCGGGCCCTTGGGGTTGCTGCACGTCCGGGGCGGTGAGGTCCGCCTCGCCAACTTCTCGGTGCCGGACGCAGCCGACTGGGACGGGGATGGGCGTCAGGACATGGTGGTTGGCACGGAGGATGGCTTCGTCTGGTTCGTGCGCAATCTGGATCCGTCGGGGGGAGTTTCGGCGTGGGCCGCGCCGGTGGCCGTCGAGGCCGACGGGGAGCCGATCCGCCCGGTAAATGTCGGGCACCTGCAGGGGCCCTGCGAATGGTGGTGGGGGTACACCAACCCCTGCGTGACGGACTGGGACGGGGATGGCGACCCGGACCTCATCCTGGGCTATGTGGGCGAGACATTCCTCTTCTACGAGAACGTGGGGACCGCGACGCAGCCGGCCCTGACGGCGCGCGGCAACCTGCGCTGCGCCACGGGGGATGTAGTCACTGCCTGGCGGACGCGACCGGGTGTGGGCGATCTGGACGGCGACGGGCTGACGGACCTCGTGGGCGTCGACGGGGAACGGCTTCTGACCTGGTGGCGCCGTGAGCGTGATGGCCGGGGCGGGCTCGGCCTGGCGGCCCCGGCCCACCTGACCACGGCGGATGAACGTCCCATCGTGGCCTGCGGCACGGTACGCGGGACCGGACGCACCAAGCTGGCCGTCTGCGACTGGGACCGGGATGGCGTGATGGACATCCTCGCCTCGCCGACGGTGCACAACCGGAAGGGGGCGCAGGTGTTCTGCCGCGGCCTGGGGGCCCGCGACGGGGTGCCGCGCTTCCGGGTGGATGCGAACCGGATCGTCACGGACTATACGGGCCACTACACGATGGCCGAACCGGTCGACTTCGATGGGGACGGCGCCTGGGAGATCCTCAGCGGACGGGACTCGGGCCAGCTTCAGTATTGGCGGTCCTCGGGGGCCATGGGTTCCCAGGCCAGGGAGTAGTCCCGGCACTCGGGCCCGGGATGTCCACCCGGACCGTACCCGGGGCGGGGCGGGGCTTCGTACTGGAGGGGGATGAAGGTGGGCCGGAGTCCGTCGGGCGTCACCTCAATGCGCGTGAAGCCCAGGGCGGCGTCCCCGTCGGGCCAGTACCGGGCCATCTGTGGGAAACACACGGCCGGCGCCTTGTAGAAGGTGATGCCCCGGAAAACGTCCGTCCTGCGGCAGTGGATATGCCCGCTGATGGCCAGGTCCACTCCCGCCGCCTGAAAGGCCTCGAGGATGCGGCCGCGGTGGGGCTGATCGATGCCGAAATACCATTGCAGGTACTGATCGCCCCGGGTGATGTCCCAGTTCGGCTCCCCGGGATGGTCGAGAAACAGAGCATAGTGGCTGAAGAAGACGTGATGCCGCGCCCGCGGCAGACGACCCAGCTCTTCGAGCCAGTCCCAGAACGCGGCCTCCTCCGGCAGGCCCGTACCGGCAACCGCGAGATAGGCGCCCGAGAAGCGCACCCCCCGGTGCACAAAGGTCCACTGCAGCGGTCCGACGATTGCCGCAAAGCGCTGCAGGGAGAGGGAGGTCACATTCAGCTCCGGATCGTCCCGCTTGGGCCACCAGGCTCCGCGGCGGTCGGTGTGCTTGTTGCCGGTGTCCATGTTCCCGGGCACGCTGTGGACGGGGAAGGGCAAGGCGTCCAGCTCCGCCCGAATCTCCCGCAGTTCCCACGGGTGCAGCCAGCCGTCGGCCGTCAGATCGCCGCCGACGATGAGGAATTCAGGGCCCAGGGAAAGGAGCTGTTTCTTTGCCGTTTCCCAGTTCTCCCGCCAGGCTGGACGGTAGCGGAAGGACTTGGGCGAGCCGGGTTGAAGGTCCGCCGCATGGGCAAAGGACCAACGCTCATCCGTGGCAGGGACCGAGGCTGACGCTGGCTGCATGGCGCACGGACTCCCCCGATTGCTGCCGCCGACCCGCGGCAGCCCGGCCTCGGGTCGAACCGAAATGCGTGGCACCATAGCACCGCTGCCGGAAAGGGGAAGCGCTGCACAGGCGCGGGGGGTAATGGGTCAGGGAAACTCGCGAGTGGTTCGGGATGCGGCTCAGCGGAGCTTCGCCCTCCAGGGGAATGGACCGCCCGCGGCCTCGCGGGCACTCGCGGCTCAGCGGAGCTTCGCCCTCCAGGGGAATGGAACGGGTACAGGCCGAGGGGCACGTCAGCGTCCGGTTGCCCAGTGGATGGCCCGGGAGAGGAGGATCGGATAGACGGGGTGCTGCCAGGCCCGGTGGTCGTGTCCGGGCATGAGGTAGACGACGCGGCTGCGGCCGACCGTGTGGGTCCACGCGATCTCCGGGTTGTTGCGGGGATGGTCGGTGGCGAGGAGCACGTGCACATCCGGGGCGACGTAGAAGCGGCTGTACGTCTCGTCGTGGATGGTGAAATCCCCGATCCCCCGGGTGATGGGGTGCTGCCGATCGACCACCCTGACCGCCAGTTCCTGGTCGTGGGACCAGGCCGTTGGCTCGTAGGCGGTGCCGCCGATCTCGCAGGGCGCGTGGATGTAGGCTCCTCCGAGGATGGTGCGGTACGCCGGCCAGTCCCGGTGAGCGCAGAGGTTGTGGTGCAGGGCGACCAGGCCGATGCCTTCCTCCAGCAGGGCCCGGAACCCCTCGCGCTGCGCCGGGGTGAAGCCTCCCGCCATGTCGTACATGAGCACGGCCTCGACCGTCTGCCGGAGTCCCGGCGCCAGGCGGTCGGCCTCCCCGGGAAGCTCCGCGAGGGTCACCTCGATCCCTTCCAGGCCATGGACGAGGCGCAGGAAGGCCTCGTGTTCGAACCCATGACCGCCATGGGTCAGGAGAATGCGCATCATGCTTCCACCTCGCTGCATCCAACCGCCGAGAGAGGGGCCGAAGCCGGACAATGACTTCCCGGGGCGGCCGGATGGCCGCCGCCCGCCCAATCGCTCCGAACACCGGGCCCGGGGCTCTCGTTGCCCCGAACGGTCCCGTGGCAATGGTAGCAGAACGTAGCGCTACGCGCAACTGGGGACCATGGACCATGGACCATGGACCATGGACCTTTTGACGTCACGCACTTCCCCGGCGTGAGGGCCGGCGTGGATGTGAGCAGGGCGATGAAAGCCGCCGGAATGCCCGCCTCCTTGGTGACGGCTTCCGAAGGCCGGGCGGCGTTGGATTCCGACCGACCCCCGTTTCCTGGTGCACGAGGCGGGGTTGACGAAGCGGTGGAAGTACCACGTCACAACACGCATGCGTGCGGAGCACCGGCAGGGAGTGTGGCAGTTCCCGCAGCCCACGCAGGTCCTCAACCGCTACCCGTGCTTCGCCAGCCTGCCCAGCCGCCTATGGGGGCTGACGTGGTACGCACACATCGGCACCTCGCTGCCGCGGGGACAGGGGCGGCGGAAAACCCTGCGCCGGGGTTCGGGGAAGCCCCGCTCCGATCCGGCAACGACGTTGCCTGCTCCCCATGGGGGGGGTACATTCGCAGGCATAATGGAAGGGTCTGCACCATGAACCGAGTGGTCCTGTCCGCCGCCCTGCTGGCTCTGGCGTCCCCCGCCCCGGCGGCGGAGTACTTCGTGCTCCCGGGCCAGGAAGCGGCCGCGGACGCGAACGCGGGCACGCGGGAGTCTCCCTTCCGCAGCGTCGGCAGGGCCTGTCGGAGCGCGGCGCCCGGGGACACGGTCTGGCTCGGTGAAGGCACCTACCGTGAGACCCTTGTCCCCGCGCGTTCCGGTGAAGCGCAACGGCCCATCCGTTTCGCGGCCCTGCCTGGCGGGAAGGTCATCCTGAGCGGCGCCGATCTGCTCGAGGGGCCGTGGGAACGTCACCGTGGCAATGTCTACAGGCTGAAGACGGCGCTGCGGTTCTCCCAGCTCTTCGTCGACGGCCGGATGATGCTGGAAGCGCGGTGGCCCGATTCCCCCCTCGAGGATCTGATGGCCATGCGGCGTGCCAGGGCCGGAGAGGGCACCGACTACGAGATCCTCGCGGATGCTGGCCTCCCGCCCGGAGACTGGAACGGCGCCGTGGTCCTTCTCTGGCCCGGCAGCGAGTGGGTCAACACCACGCGGCGGGTGACGCAGTACCGCCCGGGCACGTCGTTCCGTTTCGATCGGGACTGCCGCCGCGAGAAGGCCGACCCCTACCATGCGGAGGACCCCTACAAGCCCCGCCCCGGCAACCCCTATGTGCTGGTGGGCAGTCTGGCCGGCCTCGACAGCCCCGGGGAGTGGTTCCTGGACGCGTCCAGCGCCACGGTCTACCTCTGGACCCCCGCCGGCGACCCGCCGACACGGCACCGCTTCGAGGTCAAGCAGCGCGACCTCGCCTGCGACCTCCGCCAGCTCGGCCACATCGAGATCCGGGGCGTCGATGTCTTCGCCGCCGCGGTCAGCATGGAAGACGCCCACGACTGCCTGCTCGAAGACTGCCGACTGCGCTACGTGGAGCATGTCCGCGAGTACCTCGAGGGCAAACTGCCCCCGGTCCGGAACGTGATCACCGGCAGCTGCAACACTTGGCGCCGTTGCCTTGTCGCCTATGGGGCCACCTCGGTCCTGCGCCTGGCCGGCGAGGACAACGCCCTGGTCAACTGCGTCCTGCACGACGCCAACTATCTCGGCAGCGGCCGCGGCGGACTGGACCTCGGGCGCAGCGTCGGTGCCCGGGTGCGGCAGTGCACCATCTTCCGCGCCGGACGGGACACCGTACAGCACAACGGAAGCAGGCGCATCCGACTGGAATACAATGACATCCACCATGGGAACATGCTCAACAACGACGCCGGGGCCATCTACTGCTGGGGAACCAAGGGCGAAGGAGGCATCCTGGCCCACAACTGGGTCCATGACAACCCCAATGCCAATGGCATCTACCTGGACAATTTCAGCAGTGATTTCGTTGTCCATCACAACCTCGTCTGGAACTGCGGCGGTGATGGATTCCACATCAACAGCGATGCACTCAACCATCTCATCTACAACAACACCGTCACCCATGTACGTCGCCCGTTCGGCACGTTCTGCTATGCCAACTACACGCCCACCATGAAGGGGATGCGGGTGATCAACAACCTGGTCAACGGCCGCGTGCAGCGCCGGGACCCCCACGAATTCGTGCAGGGCGAGCTGGGTCCCGAATACCATCACAACGGCCCGGGGGCGGTGGACCGGGACGGCTATCCGACCGCAGGCTCTCTGGCCATCGACGCCGGGATCCCCATCGCCGGCATCACCGACGGGTTCCACGGCCGGGCTCCGGATCTCGGAGCGTACGAATATGGGGGGCCACGCTGGACCGCCGGGGCCGACTGGCGGGATCCCGAGGCGCCGCCGGCGCCGGTACCTGACCTGGCCTACAGCCCGCGCGGACCGGTCACCGAGGCAGAGATGATCAGCGAAGGCCTGGTTCTCTGGCTGGATGCCGCCGACGCCGCCACCGTCGAGGCGAAAGCAGACGGAGAGGTGCTGGCCTGGCATGACAAAGGGCCAAGGCAGCTCGTGGCCCGTCCCGAAGGAACGGCGGGCGCCGTCTGCCGTGTGCCCGACGCTCTGCACGGCAGGGCTGTCCTGCGCGGGGACGGCACCGGCAACCTGCGCCTGACCGGCCTCCGGCGCGGGCCGGGCCCGCTCAGCGTCTGGGTCGTCGCCAGGGGGTTGGAGGCGGCCGGACCCCCGTGGCAGCGCATCGCCGCGTGTTTCCGCGGGGAAGGGCAGGAGTGGGTGCTCCCCAACTGGATGATCGGGCGCCCCGGCGGCGCCACGCCGGAGGCCTTCCCGGCGCGCGTCTTTGCGCTCCAACACCGCGACGGCGCCGGGCTGGACCGCCTCACGATCCTGGGAGCGACGGCGGTCGATGGCCAGTACCTCGCCGGCGACGTCGCCGAGGTCCTGGTCTTCGACCGGTTCCTGCGCTTCGACGAGAGCGAAGCCATCGCGCGGTATCTGCAGAGCAAGTGGGGCCTCGCGGAGTGAACCCAGGGCTGTTTCAAGATCCGTCGAATCGCTTCCCGCCGCCACTGCCCTTGCGGCAGTGGAGCGCCGATTCGGGGCGAGGGAGCGCGGTCCCCGCCGCCACTGCCCTTGCGGCAGTGGAGCGCCGATTCGGGGTGAGGGAGCGCGGCCGCGCCCCCTCCCCACCCTCCGATCGGCGC
>JAFGRS010000188.1 GCA_016935045.1 Lentisphaeria bacterium
AGCGCACCCGGAACCGGTCGGTCAGTCGGTCCGGCCAGTCCACTCCCGCATCCCATACCAGGTGCCGCTCTCCCGGGAGCACTGCCTGCCCATCGGCTCCGTCGCCCGTGAGATGCGTCATGGCGACCGCGCTGCCCGCCTCTCCGTCTTCCCCCACGACCGCCACCCGTGCTCCCTCGCCGGCGGGATCCGTCAGCCGGTACTCGATGTCCACCAGCTTCGTCCCCTTGCGCTGTGAGATCCGCACGTAGTCGATGCCGGGGGGAGTGGGATCGTAGGCCGTGTGCCGCACCCACGAGACCAGCATCGGGGAGGTCAGTCCCACGCCGGGGGGAAATCCGGACCAGCCCGGCTCCCCGCTCCAGTGGTTCAGCATGAGCCGACCCGGCGTGCTGGGCACATGGGATCCCGGGGTCGTGACCGCAGGCACGTCTTCAGCCAGAACATCGTCAGTGCCAGGCTGGATCTGCTTACCCACGGCGGGTTGGCCATCGAGCAGGAACTCGATGCGGTCCGGGAACCAGCGGAACCCGTAGTGATGCGGCGCTGAGTCCTGCTCGGGTACCGGTACGACAAAGTAGTCGCCGCCTCCCTGCACTCGGAAATGCACTTTGCCCGGGTCTTTCGACAGGATCTCGACGTCAATCTCGTTGCCATCGTCAAAGTAGTAGAAGAACCCCTGGCACGTTCCGACACCGGACGTCGGTGCCGCCGCCCAGATCGAGGCCTCGAAGTCGCCGTAGAGGAAGTCGCTGCGGACGCTCTCGACCCCGGCGCCCACTCCCGAACCGCCCAACACCCGCAGCCGCAGGGGCAACTGCACATCAACGTTCCCTTCCCAGACACCGAAGTGGCGGACCGCCCCGTCCTCGGCAATCCCGTTCCAGTTCGTGGCGTTCCATTGGAAGCCCGAAAAGGCGAAGGCCTTCCCCATGTAGCTCGACAAGTCCAGGGCCTCGAAGGCCGGCACCCAGTCCCAGGCGTCGGTCTTGCCGCTCGGAGGCACTTCCAACTTGACCGCCTTGGCGTAGACGCCCGGCAACGTGGGCGTGAACCCGGCTGCCACCACGGTCGCCGTGTCGCCCGACGGCACCGCCTGCGAGGCACCCGTGGTGCAGTCCCAGGGAAGGGCTTGGTCACGGTCAAGGAGCATGGTCGCCTCGACGCCCTGAACCACACCCGTGCCGTTCCGGACCGCGGCCTCGACGAGAAGCTGGTGTCCGGGGGCGATCCGGACGTCGTACGGACCGGCCGAGTACGGCACCTCCCAGCCGTCGGCCACGCGCACTATCTTCAGCGTTTCCGCATAGGGCCAGACGCGCGGCATCTGCAGCGGCGAAGCCTCCGCCCCGATCGTCGCGGTGGCAGTGGCCCACAGCTCACCCACGGTGCCGTTGTCGAAGGGATTGGCCCCCTCGTAGTACGCTTCGAAGTAGTACTCGGCCCCGTTGGTCAGGTCCGTGTAGCCGACCTCACCGCCGGCGTCGGTGGTCAGCGTGTCCAATGCCGTGCCGCTGCCGTGCTCATAGCGCACCACCTTGGCCCCGGCCCTGGGCGCCCCGTGCTGGTCCAGCACCCGCACGGCGAACGCCTCCCCGCGCGTATCCACCGTGAACTCCGGCGAAACGTCCGAATGGGAGCCTGCGCGTGCGGGGATCCCCCACGTCCAAGCGACGAGCACCGCCATGGCGACAGCCGATCGATTCCACCTGGCTCTCATCTGCTGCTCCCTGCGTCTGTCAACGTTACTGATCGTTTTAGAATGATCTGTACTCGCGAATGTGTGCCCGCAGGGACGCGGGCGCTCCAGAGTGTTGTGAGACGATCCGCATATCGGCCTGGTCGGGCCCCCCTGTCGGGCGGGTTGGGAGGTGGGGAACGGACGAAACGGACGGGGAAACGGACACGTACGGACGAAACGGACGGGGAGAGAGAGACGCCGTTCCGGGCCCCGCCGCCGTCTCCCTTTTCCCCTCCCCCTCCGTTGTGTCCGTTTCGTCCGTTCTCCGCTCTCCTCGGCTCTGGCTCCGGGCCCGGTAGAGCCGTTCGGCAAAGCCGCCCTCGGCTTCGAAATCCCGGGCCTGCCGGTCCAGCAGGCGTTCGACCAGCCAGTGCGCCTGGGCCGCCAGGATGGCCCCCAGGTTCGCGGCCCTCTCCTCGGCACTCCCCCTCCCCCGTCCGTCCGGCCCGTTTTGTCCGTTTGGTCGGTTCCTCTCTCCGCCCCCATTCACCCACGCCGCCGCCGCCTCGACCGTCCCCGGCCGCAGCCCCCGCGCCTCCTCGAACAACGGCTCGCCCGCCTGCCACAGCCGCAACCCGCGGCGCTCCAGGTGCTTCTGGTAGTCCCGCTGCAGCTCGTCGATGCTGCCTTTGGCCACATTGGTCAGGTTCAGTTCGAGTTTGCGGCTGGTGGCGCTGTCCTCGCTGCCCTCGGCGAGGTTCTGATAGCCGCTCCGGGCGGCCTGGACCATCTGGTCGCAGTGCCGATCGCCCGGCGGGATGTAGCGTTCGCAGAACCGGCAGGTGTAGTCGTAGAGCATTTCCGCCACCTGGTAGGCCCGCAACTGCCGGTATCCGCCATGCCTGCCATACACCCGCTCCGCCGCGGCGGACGACATCGCCTTTTCACCCCGCCCCGCCGGCCGCTCTCTCTCCCCCGCGGTCATCTCTCTCCTCCATCCGTCCCGTCCGTTTCGTCCGTTTCGTCCGTTCCCATCTCCCCCTCCCTCCCAGGGCCACTCGCCCCGCTCCTCTACGGAACTAGGACCACGGAGCAGACCCGGAAGCCGCCGTAGTTGCCGCGGGCGCCCGGGCTGCCCCCGAGGCGGCTGCCGGCACGGCAGTAGCTGGCGTAGTAGCGCCAGCCGCCGCCGCGTAACACGCGGTTCGAGCCCACATAGCCAGGATACCAGTCCCAGCACCATTCCCACAGGTTGCCCGCCACGTCATGGAGGCCATAGGCGTTGGCAGCGAACGAGCCGACTGGACTGGTGTATGGGTACCCGTCGTCGTCGTAATCCGGGTGGTACCCTTCGGTCGTCGCCAGATCGTAACTGTAGTACGGATGGCCTCCACTCCAGTAGCTGTCGTAGTTCGCCTGGCTGTGGGTGATCGTGTCGCCCCAGGGGAAGCGATTGCCGACCCGACCGCCCCGGGCGGCGTACTCCCACTCGGCGTCCGTCGGCAGCCGATAGCCATCGGCAGAGAAGTTGCAGGTCACGTTGTCGCTCTCCCCGGTCTTGTAGACGCTGCCCGACACCGTGTAGCACGGCGTGCGCCCCTCCATTGCGCTGCGCGCGTTGCACCACTTCACGACCTCATACCAGTTGACGCTATGCACCGGGTGATTGGGCGCCTTCTGCCCCCCCCCCGGCAGGTCGGTGTAACCATAACTCGGCGCCACTGCCCGCACGGCGTCCCAGGTCTCCTTCGTCACTTCGGTACGCCCCATGTAGAACGATGATACGGTCAACGAATACGCACCGAAGTCAGGGTC
>JAFGRS010000189.1 GCA_016935045.1 Lentisphaeria bacterium
CGGCTTTTTCCTGCTGCTTGACGAACACGACAACCCGAAGACGACGCTGGCGGTGGATGCGGACTGGACCATGGTGCGTGCCGACGGGAAGCCCATTGGCGTAGTGATGCCGATGGACGCCACGGGGCCGGAGGCCGCCCCGCTTCTGCGGCGACGGCTCGAAGCCCTGCCGGCCGGGGCGCTGCGGTCGCTGCGCACGCTGATGCTGCCCGAGGCAGACAGCGCGGAAGGGGATCCCCCCGCGGAGGAGCTGGCATCCTGGAAACCCCTGATCGAGAGGCTGGCGCAGGCGCGCCCCCCGCGCCTCACCCTCTGCGTGGAAAGCCCGGCGTTGGCGCGGCTGCTCATCGCCGGGCTCGAGCCCGCCAATCTGGTCCTTCCCGAGGGGGGAACGACAGAGGTCTTCGCTGCCTTGTCGGGGAAGTCGGTGCAGCGTCTGATCTTTCCGGAAGGCATGGGAGAAGGGGTCGTTCTGAGCGCCGCCTCGTTTCCGGCGCTGCGCGGGATCGGTGTCTGGGATGGTGACGAACTGATCCTGCCGTCCGCCGCGCCGGAACTGCGGGCGCTGAAGCTGAACGAGGAGATTGTCCGGGTGCCGGGCTTGACGGGTCACCGGTCCCTGGCGCGTCTCTGCGCCGCGGCGGAACTGGTCGCCGGGGTGGATGTGGCCGCTGCGTTTCCGGACCTGCGCTCGCTGGGCACCACCGTGTCGAAGTTGCCGACCGTGCCCACCGGTCTGAAGCACTTGGCTTTCCTGGCGGACAAGGGAGTCACACCGGAGCTTCTGCACAGGGTCGTCCGGGCCAACCCCGATCTGGCCATTGTCGAGTTCCTGCACTGCAACGAGCTGACGGACCTGGCGGCGTTGCAGACTCTCGCGCATCTCGAATGCCTGCTCTTCATGGGTACCGATGTGACCGACATGAAGACCCTGAACGGACTGGCGTCGGTCCGCTTCTTCGCCCTGTCCCCGAAGCTGTTCGAGAAGGAAGCCGGCCCGGAGCTGGCGCAGCTCAGGGCCGGCCATCCGGACGCCGCGATCGTGCCGGTGGCCGGCCTCTGCCTGGGCAGCGGCTGGATCCTGGTGTTGCTGCCGGCGTTGGCTGCCGCCGCCCTGGCCGGCCGCCGCAGCAGACGGACGGCCTGAGTGGACGTACAGACGCCGCGACCCTTCCCCTGGCGGGCGGAATTCAGGCGGGACCGCCGCGTTGAAGAGCGAACCGGGTTCCGCGCTCGACCCGCGAGTCTCCAGCACTGCCGCGCACACGCGGGACGCGGACGGAAACGCGGGTCGGGCCTGCATGGGTCCATGGAATGCCAGGGAAGCAGAGGCAAACGGGATGGGGCGTGCGCGCGGGTTTTCCCAAACCGCGCTCCGTGGTCCCTTCGGGCAGGAATGGGAGATGGCCGCGAATGGACACGAAACGGGTGCGAGGACACCCGGAAGAGAGGATGGTGGCGTGACCTCGCGCCGAACAGAACCGGCGGCAGCGTTGGCGTTGCCGCTGGCATTGGCTCTGTTCGCAGGGAGCGTTCGGGGCAGGCCTCTGCCGGTACCGGTGGCGTATGTCGCGCTGGCGTTGGCCGCCGGCCTGGGGTACTGCGCCTGTCGGACGCCGGAGGGCATGACCATGGCGCTGGGGCGCCTGGGCAGCCGGCGGCGGGCCTTGGTGTGGTTGGGGCTGGGGACCCTGACGGGGGTTTTGCTGGCCGTCCTCTGGCGGCGTTCGGGCGGTCTGTCCGGACTGCCTGCGCGGCTGACGCCGTTTGCCGCCGTGGCGGCCGCGATCGGCGCCACCGAGGAGGTCGTTTTCCGGGGCCTGGTGCAGGGCAGGCTGCGCGTATGGGGGCAGGCGGCGGCGGTGCTGGGGGCGGCGGTCCTTCATACCGCCTACAAGGTGGCCGTCCTCGCCAGTCCGCCGGCGGGGTATCAGGTCAACCTCGGCTTTCTGGCCACCTGGACGCTCCTGGGCGGGCTCCTCTTCGGCATCTTCCGGGCCGCCGGCGGCAGCGTCTGGCCCTGCGTCGCGGCCCATGCCGCCTTCGATGTTGTCGGCTACGGCGACTGGTCCGGTGCGCCGTGGTGGGTGTGGGGCTGACGGCGGGGGTGACTCAGGGGGAAGCCTGTGGCGACGGCTGGGCCAACGCCTCATCGAGCCACTCTCGGGCCTGGCGGCGGGAAGGGCTGTCCTTACACATCCAGAGATCGGTGTGGGGGTGGATGACCTTGCCTTCGGGGATGCGGAAGATGCGGCTGACGGGAATATCGAGGAAGGCGAACCGGGCCAGGTCCTGGTGCGGTTCCAGATACTCCTTCATGGCCGGAGTCAGGCCGGCGTTACAGACGAGCACGGGACGTCCGTGCAGGCGCGCCAGACGGCGGAGAGCGGAGTCGCGGTCGCTCTCCGGGTAGGGCCACGGCCGTTGCCCGTCGAAGTGGTCGTGGGTCAGGAAGCCCTTCCACAGCGCCGCGATCTCGGCGTCGGCTAGGCCGATGTAGCTCACCGCGATGGCGCCGCGGGAGAAGCCGCAGAGGAAGACGTTGTCCGGGTCGCCCCCGAACTCCCGACAGAGGCGGGGGAGATTGGCCTTGCAGTAGGCGACGGTGGCCTCTCTGTCGCCCCACCAGGTGACCGCGTTGCGGGTCCGCCCCTTCTCGACGCAGGGCAGGACCATCCAGAGGAAGCGCCGGCCCCCGGTGAGGCCATAGCCCAGGTTCGCATCCTCAACCCTTCCGGTCGATCCGCAGGCGGGGAAGAGGTTGCCGGTGTACTCGACCAGAACGGGATACCTGCCCCCCGGCCGCCAGTCCACGGGCAGATAGAGGGCGTGGTGCACTTCGGTGCCCCGGTACTCGGGGGCCACCTGCCGCACCCGGCGTCCCGGTGCTGGGTCATCGTCCGTCATGGATGGGGTCACCAGGAACTCTCCCGGAGCCGTCGCCTGACTCGCCTGCCGCTCGGTTCGCGGCGTTGCTTTCCCATGCATGGAGACTGCCTCCCGGCTGGGTGCGGAAACGGAGCTGCCGGCCGGCCGCGGCCCCATCTCCGCACCACGGCAGGCGAGAGCGGCAGCCGCCAGGACGGCCACGGAGCACCGGTACGGACGGGCGGACGGCAGACCTTCCCCTCGGCCGCCACGCCGGGGAGCGACGTCGATCTTTGCCTGGTCGTGTCGCACGCGACCAAGGCTCGCCATGAGAGCCCGAGCGAGTTCCTCCCGCTTGGTTTCCCGACCGGCATGGACCTGGTGGTCTACACGGAGGAGGAGTTCGGCCATCTTGCGGAAGACCTTCCGGAGCGGCACCGCTGCATCACCGGGGGCGAGGAGGTCTGAGCGGACCCGGGGACACTGGCCGCGGGACGCGGCCGCTCCCGTCGGTGCCCCGGGGACACTGGCCGCGGGACACGGCCGCTCCCGCCGTTGCTTTACGGCCGGCGTCCGGAGGGCATCATACGATGACCTTCGTGGTTTCCTTGTCGAAGACGTGTCCCTTGGCCAGCATGACGGCGAAGTCCATCCGCTCTCCCACGTGGCAGGACCGGTGCGAGTCGACGCGGGCGATGAAGTTGTTGTGCCCGGTATTGAGATAGAGGTACGACTCGGACCCCATGGGCTCGACCACTTCCACCGTGGCGCTGATCTTGGGGGCGCCCTCGGTGCTCTCCGCGGTCGGCGACCCGACGTGTTCCGGCCGCATGCCGAAGACGGCCGCCTTGCCGATATAGGGGGCCAGAGCGCTGCGCCACTCGGGCGGAGCTTGGAGGGTGAACGTCTCTTCCTGCAGCAGGATCTTCTCCCCGTCCTGCAGCACCTCGATGCCGAAGAAGTTCATTGGCGGAGTACCGATGAATCCCGCCACGAAAATATTGGCTGGGTTATCGTAGAGTTCGGTGGGTTCGGCCACCTGGTGGATGATACCGTCCTTCATGACCACGATGCGGTCGCCCATGGTCATGGCCTCCACCTGATCATGGGTCACATAGACCATGGTGGTTTCCAGGCGCGTGTGCAGGCGGCTGATCTCGGTGCGCATCTGGACACGCATCTTTGCATCGAGGTTCGAGAGGGGTTCGTCGAAGAGGAAAACCGCCGGTTTGCGGACGATGGCACGGCCCACGGCAACGCGCTGGCGCTGGCCGCCGGAGAGTGCTTTCGGGCGCCGTTCGAGCAACTCCTGGATGCCGAGGATTTCGGCGGCCTCGCGCACGCGCAAGTCGATTTCGGCTTTCTTGAACTTCCTCAGTTTCAGTCCGAATGCCATGTTCTGGTAGACTGTCATATGGGGATAGAGGGCGTAGTTCTGGAAGACCATGGCGATGTCACGGTCCTTGGGGGGGATGTCGTTGACGACCCGGGCTCCGATCTGGATCGTGCCTTCGGTGATCTCTTCGAGTCCCGCGATCATGCGCAGGGTCGTGGACTTGCCGCAGCCCGAGGGGCCGACCATGACCACGAATTCCCCGTTCCCGATCTCCAAGTTGAAGTCCTGAACAGCTCGGACGTTGCCGGGATAGACCTTGCCGACGTTCTGCAGGATGACCTTGGCCATTCGTCACGCTCCTCTTCCGGCTCCCCAGCCGCCGCACACGTACCAGTCGTCCGAAACCTGTCTGGAGCGCCCGCCGCCTCGCGGGCATCGTTGCCATGATCCGGGTGGATCCGCGACCCCGGGGCAACAGCCTGCCGCCGGGTGACCCTGGCTACCCGGAGGCCCGCCGAGGAGGTCCCGCGCCGTGCCGACCGACCACCGTGCACGCCTGATCGCGGACCCGCGGATCACCCATCCCTGCGACTATACCTTGCCCGGCACATTAGACAAGCCTGCCCCCACGGCTTTTGGCAAGCCGTCAGTCAACCTGGGGAGGGATCGGAAAACGGCTCAGCAGGTCGCGCGAGCCGGGCGCGACGCCAGAGTAGGTCGCGCGAGCCGGGCGCGACGCTTCCGGGGATTGCGCCGCTCGGCTCGCGGCACCCACCGGGGACCCGGTGCCGTTCCCCGCCGAGGCGTCCTCGGGCCATGGCTCGATGACGATTCGCCGGTGGGCAGGCGCTCCCCATCCCGCCGCGCCGTGAGCGCGGACGTGGAGGTGCCAGGTCCCGGGCCGCGTGTGCTCGAACCGGGCCCGGGGTTCGGTGTTGGTCGCGTGTTCCGGGGGAACTGTGCCGGGGTTGTCGTCGAATGCGACGGCGTAGGTATCGGCGGGGGCGGATCCGGGGGGTTGTTTCCACTCGAACTCGGGGTCTGCGCCGCGGTTGGAGAAGAGGCAGACATTGTCGAAGCGGATGCGTGCGGTGGGTGGGTTGGTGTATCCCGATCCGTGGTGGCTGGTAGCCCAGGTGGCGAGTTCGGCGGCGGTGATGCGGGAG
>JAFGRS010000190.1 GCA_016935045.1 Lentisphaeria bacterium
AGCCATGTCCCCGGGGTTCTCGGGTGGACACATGCGGTGTGGCAGAACTCGTGCGGCATGGGGATCTACGGAGCTGACATGCGCCCCGCCGGGTCACGTCGACTTGACAAGTGCCGGTTCCGCGGCAATGGTTATTCTGCATGGACGGTACGACCCCGGTCCCATCCGTACCGATGGCGGCAGGGTGCCGGGGCGCCGGCCCGGCGGGGTTGTTTTGCGCGGGAGATGCAGCGATGGACATCAGCCGGCTTTCCGTGTGCAACTACCCGATCCGCACACGCAGTCTGGACGAGACCTTCGACATGTTCTCCGCCTGCGGATTCCGCAAGGTGGATCTCTGGGGCGGCCCGCCCCACTACTCGAACGACCCGGCCCAGTGCGATGTGGCGCAACTCAGGAAGCGTGCCACCTCCTCCGGCATCACCATCGCCAACCTGGGGACCTACCCCGGACGGCGCCTCCTCGAAGACGGCGAGGAGGCCGAGTGGATCGAGATGACCCGAGCCATCGACAATGCCGCCTTCCTCGGCTGCCGTTCGCTCCGTGTCTGCCCGGCCCAGGGCGAAGATCCGGCCATCATACCCGACATCGCGCCGTTCTTCCGCAAGGCGGCCGCCTACGCAGTGGCAAAGGGGATCCTCCTCGGCATGGAAAACCACAAAGGCAGCCTGGCCGGCAACCCCGACACGGCCATGCGCCTCGTCACGGAGGTGGGGTCGCCGTATTTCGGCATCCTCTACGAACCGGCCAACCTGATGGCCGGCAAGGTCGACTACCGGGATGCCTACGTGGCGTTCCGGGGCCATGTCGTCCACGTGCACGTGAAGGACAGCCACTGGGTCAACGAACGCTACCACCGAACCATGCTCGGCAAGGGCGACGTCGACTTGAGCTGGGTGCGCGATGTGCTCGAAGCGGACGGCTACACCGGCGACTACGCCCTCGAATACGAAATCGAGAACATCGTCCCCATCGAGGAGGGACTCCCCGCCTGGCTCGACTACGCCCTGGCCCTCTGACCGCAGTGCATGCCCACAGAGTCACTTGCTCCGCCGGACGCGCTACGCAGGTGACCGCCGCGACTCGGTGGATGGGATGAGCCGCGACGAGGCCTTCCTTGAGGTGTGTGCTGAAATCGGTGCGAAAAGCCAGCTCAGGCAAGGGAATAGCCATCCTTTGCAGCGCAGCGATTCCCCGTGAGGAGGAGTGGTTTGCGCCAGAATGCCCTCAGGTCGGTACGGTCAGCCCGGGCAGCACGGTCGAGGCGGCGACAGACAATGGTGGCCGCCCATTCCGGGCATCGCGGCGGCGAAGGTTGGCTGAACAAGAGGGAGAATAGGCATGAAGGTGCTGATTGTCTTCAACCGTGAACCGTACGACAACACAGACGTCACCTGGAACGGCCTGCGGCTGGCCGGCAGACTGCAGGAGGCCGGACAGGAAGTCCGCATCTTCCTCATGAACGATTCCGTGGACATGGCACGGGACGTATGCAAGCCACCCGAGAACTACGATCAAGACCTTTCGGCAATGCTCAAGGACCTCATCTCGCGTGGTGTCCCCGTCAAGGTCTGTGGGACCTGCATGACCCGATGCGGAATCTACAGGAATCATCCCTATTTCCATGGAGCGGAGAAGGCCACCATGCCGGAACTGGCCGAATGGGTGATCGACAGTGACAAGGTCATGACATTCTAGCGGCCAACAACCACACGCACGGTACCGTCGCATACGCGCCGAAACGTGAGGTGTGACGTTGGGCTTCCGTGTCCCGGAGCGTTCGGAACCCCACTCCTGTCTGCCGGAAGCGTGCGGCCGGCGCAAGGCCAATGCCTCCCGAGCCCCGACGCAGCTTCGGCGAGCCCGGGCGCCGCGCCTCCCGGTCACTCGATGACCAGGCTTCCGGGGAGGATGCGGATCAGCCGGAAACCGATGTCGTCAGACTTCGTTCCGGGGGCCTCCCGGCGCACGAACCCGGCATGGCACTCCTCCGCAGGCGACGACCATGCTCCGCCGCAGGCAAAGGCCTCTTCCAGGGCCGTCCCGTCCCCCGCGGCGCCCTGGCCCGCCGTGTCCGCGGCGCCGCACCATTCCCAGACATTGCCGAGCACGTCCTGCAGGCCCCAGCCGTTGGCTTGGCGGCCGCCCACCGGACGACGGCTGCCGTCGCTGTTCCCGAGATACCACGCCAGCCGTGCCAGCGCATCCCCCGGCCCATCGGTGGGAAGGGCCTGTTCCCCCTCCAGCCCCTGGGCCAGGGTCCGCCATTCGTACAGGGCCGGCAAGCGGTATGTCCCCGCGGGTACCCCTTCCAGCAGGCACAGCCGCCGGCAGAACTCCTCCGCCTCCCCCCGGGTCACCTCGACGACGGGAAGCTGGACCTGCTCGACGCCGCTGCCGGGTGCCGCCCCATCGCCCATCACGGCCCACCACTGTTCCCGGGTGACCTCCGACACCGAGGCATAGAAGGGAAAGGTCGCCGTGACGGCGGCAATGCCCTCCTGACCTTCCCCCGGACGCTTCGCGGGAGCATCCGCGGGCAGACGGGGCCGCCCGCCCGCGCGGTCCATGGGCGCAATCAGTCGGAAAGGGATCCCGGACCAGCGGGAAGACACGGCAACCGGCAGAGCATACCCAATGGCCGTCAGACGCTGCAGCTCCCGCACCTCCATACGATTGCCTGACACATCCGTCCCCCAGGCGGAATCCGTGCCCGGCGCCGGCACCACGTCCGGCGGCAGAGGACGCTCCGTCAACGGGGCGCGCAGCTCGTGAGACCCCGCCGCATCGGCTCGGAATACGGTGCGGAAAGGAGCATATCGGCGCCCTCCGGCTCCCGGGCTCAGGACGACACGCACGATGTGTTCCTGGGTTCGGTTCAGGGACAGTGTGAGGGGCGTCCGCTCCTCCAGCAGGACCCCGTCCAGCAGGACGCGGGCCCCGGCGACATCCTCGTCGCCCACGCGGCAATGGACGGTGAGGCGGGGAGTCAGGGCCCGTTCCGCCTCCGTCCGCAAGGCCTTGGCACGCTCCGACTCGGGGGCGGCCTCGAGAGCGGTGTTGGCGGCCCGCAGGACCCCCTCCCAGTTCTCCTGCGTCCGTGCGGCCTCCGCTTCCGCCAGGGCCGATGCCAGACGGACCTTCTTCAGGGCGTCCGCGCCCGCCCCCCCCGCCGTCGCGGCCCGGTCCCGGGCGGCACACGCCTCCGCGTACGCCCCGGGCAACGCTTCCGTCGCCCGCCCCCAGGACGCCGCCGCTTCGTACCACTTGCCCTCCGTACCCAGACGCTCGGCCTCCATCACGGCCCGGGACACAAAGGTCCACATCTCACCGCCATGGACCGCCAACACGTCCCGATCCACCGCCCCGAGGGCCGCATCGTAGGCATCCCGGGCCTCCTGAACCGCCCGTATCCCCATGGCGAAATACCCGGCCTTCGCAAACTGCGCGCAGGCCGCAACCCACATCTTCGCGGCACCCTCGAAGTCCCCCTGGTCGAATGCCTTGCGGGCCGATCCCGCAAGCTGTTCCGCGCCCGCGAAGACCTCTCCCCCCACCCCATCCTCCGCCGCCTCGGCGGCCCCGTCCCGCGCCTCCAACGCGGAGGAGGATTCCCGCAGGGCTGCCTGTCGCAGGGATTCGAGCGCCTCCAGCCGGTCGTATTCCTGCAGGAACTGCTCGTACTTGGCAAGGGCCAGCTCGTAGTCCTTCGCCTCGCACAACAGGTTCGCGGCCTCGAACAGGCTCGCGGTCGTGTCCACCCGCTCCCCGATCCCCTGTCCCCGATCCAGTTCCCGCAGGCGCCGCAGCCGCAGTTGGGCTTCGCTGCGCAACGGCACAATCACATCCAACCCCAGGTGCAGGAGGATCTCCGCCCGCAACGCCAACGCCTCACCGTTTCCCGGGTCGAGATCCAGGGCCCGACGCACCAGTGCCAGGGCCGCCGTGCTCTGCCCCTTCGAGGCGGCATTGCGGGCCTCGCGGATCTGCGCCATGACCTCCTCCCGGCGCACCTCCCGGGCCGTCCCCTCCGCCACCGGCTCCTCGCGCGCCTCCAGCAACGCCTGCAGCCGCAGATAGGCCGCCGGAATCCCCAGCAGGATGACCGCCAGCAACAACGCCAGAGCCAACAGCACGCGGGACATGGACGATGCCTGACCCCGCACCTTCGGCGCCTCCCGCCGGTCACGCTGCGCCCCCTCCGGAACCACGACCGCCGAGGCGGACTCGTGCACATCCGGCCGACCCAGGGCCTGGACGAAATCCGCGCAGCACGGGAAACGCTCCGCCGGGTCCTTCGCCAGGCCCCGCCTCAGAACGGCGTTCCGCGCCGCACCCAGTTCCGGGATCTCCTCCGGCACTTCGCTGCGTACGGCGCAGTACATGGCCAGTTGGTTGGCAGCCTCGAAGGCGGACGCAAACGGCACCTTGCCCGAAAGCAGCTCGTAGGCAAGCACGGCCAGGCCGTACTGGTCGGCACGGCCATCCTGACCCTTGCCCGTCCATTGCTCCGGCGCCATGTAGGCCGGCGTGCCGGCCCGATCGTCCGGCGAAAAGGACACCCTCGACAGGGAAGAGCGGATCTCCGCCGCCAGCCCGAAATCCAGGATGCGCACCTGACCGTCCGCCCCGACAATCACGTTCGCAGGCTTGATGTCCCGGTGGATGATCCTCTGCGAATGGGCATAGTCCAGCGCCGCCGCAAGCTGCTCGAGGATCGGCAACGCCACCGGCAGGGACACACAACCTTCCGCATGCTGCTGACGCCAGCCGGACAGCGTGACCCCCCGCACGTAGTCCATCACGATCAGGCGGTCCCCCGCGCGGACCCCCATCACCTCGGTCACAATCGCGTCCACCGCGCTCACGTCGTGCAGGTGCATGACATTCGCGATGTTCGGATGCCGCAGCTTCGCCACCAGCCGGAAGTTCTCCTTGATCCGGCCGAATTCCTCGGGGTGATGCACCACCAGCGCCGGCAGCAGTTTCAGCGCGACCTCGATCTCCGCCACTTCGTCACGAGCCCGGTACACGGCCCCGAAACCGCCTTCGCCCAGCTTCGCAAGCAGGGCATAGCGGTCCACACGGCCAATCACCGTTGGGGAAGGCTCCTTCCCAGATGGCAGCCGGAGTGTCGCATCGACCCGCGCCGGGGGCGGGTCATCCTTGGCCGTCGGATCTCTCATGGGACTGGGGCATGACCTCACTTCCCGGGCGCATCAGTGCAGCGTACGGATCGTCTCACAATACTCTGGAAGGCCCGCGTCCCTGCGGGCACACATTCGCGAGTACAGATCATTCTGAAACGATCAGTATGACGAAAACGCGCGAGACCCGCCCTCCTATTGGGGAGCGGGGGGCGAACCCGCCGGCGCCGGGCCAACCCCGGTGGGGTGGTGGTCATCCCGGAGCCGCGCGGCGATCCGCCCCTCTCCCCAACGCCTCGGGGGTCATCCGCCGGTGGCTGTACAGCAGGGCGGCCAGGCCCCCCGCGTTGCCGGCGAGAACCACCCCCACGAAGACCCCGGCCAAGCCGCCAAGACGGGCCCCCACGACTGCAAAAGGTACATTGAGGGCGATCAGGTACAAGGCGTTCAGCCCCAGGGACGCAACGGGACGCGAGATGGCGTTGAGCATCAGGGTCACGTAACGCAGCACCTCCCGCATGCCATAGCCGAAGGGCATGATGCGAAGATACAGAACCAGGGCCTGACGGGTGGCGTCATCCCGGGCGAACAGCCCTGCCAGGTACGGCGCGCCGAGAAAGAACGCCAGGGCGATGAGGGCCCCCCAGAGCATGGCGAAGCGCTCGCTGTAGCGGCGGCACTCCGCCACCCGATCGTACCGTCCGCCCCCATAGTTCTGGCCCACGAGGGGAACCAGGGAGATTCCCAGCGCCATCGGCACCAGGTACGCAAACATCTCGATGCGCCCCCCCGCCCCGAAGGCCGCCACGGCCGCCGTCCCGAACCCCGCCACCACGCGGGTGATCACCAGCAGACTCACGGGATGCAGCAGATAGGACACCAGGGCCGGCCCGGCAATGTGCATGACCTGGCGCCAGGAAGCCAGCAGGACCCCGATCCGCCACGTCGGCCGGGCCAACAGACCATAGCGACGCCGCAGCACCAGGAACGCCAGCAGCACCGTCAGGGCCCGACTCCATGCCGTCGCCACCGCGGCCCCCTGCATGCCCGTCCCGGGAATCGGTCCCCAGCCGAAGATCAACAACGGGTCGAGAAGACAGTTCGCTCCCGCCCCCGCGATCATGATCGCGCTCGGCAGGCGCGTGTCCCCGGCCGCCCGCAGAATGCTGTTCGCCGGCATCGCCAGAAAACAGGGCCCCGCCGCCAGGAACCAGACCGTCATATACGAGCGTATGAATGGTTGTACATCATCCTTGGCTCCCATGCTTCGGAACAGCGGATCCATCACCGCAATCCCGATCAGCCCGAGTGCCGTGACGATCAGGAAAGCCAACACCAGGCAGTCCGTGGCGACGCGGGCCGCGCGGCGGGTGTCTCCTTCCCCCAGGGCCTGGGAGACGATGGCGGTGGCCCCGGTCCCCAGGGCCATGCTGACACAGCCGGTCACCATCACCACCGGGAAGGTGAATCCCATCGCCGCCAAAGGGCCTGTTCCGAGGCGTGCCACGAACCAGGTGTCCGCCAGTTGGAACGCCGTCATGGCGAAGGTGCCGGCGACCATGGGCACAGCCAGACCGAACATCCGCCGGACCATGCCGCCTTCGGTGAGATCGTGGTGCCGGGTCGTCACATCCTGCACTCCGGGGCTGGAGCCCCCGTTTCTCCTGCCACTGCCCGTCTCATGATCATGGGAAAGACCGTCCCGCCAGGTTCGCGAGGACGCTCGCGCTCCAGTCTGTTCCGGGACGGCGGGTCCCTGCCTGGACCGCCGGCGCCTGCCTGTGCGTACAAGCAGACAGGGCCTGCCGGGCACCAATCTTCCAGGATGCAGACCATTCGGAGACGATCAGTAACCTAGCGGGCCGAACGCAGACGCATAGGCCGCGCACACGAATCCCTCCCCGGGGTGACGGAAGGGCTCCCTCCCTTGTCGGGTTCCGGTTGCGGCGGTGCGGCCAACGAGTACATTGGCGGGACCCGGGACGAGGAACAGGCTTCCTCATCCTCACACACTGTACCGGAGCCGCACCGGATGTCCGCAAGACAAGCGCCAGACCCGAACCATGACACGGGCAGTACGCGCATCCTCGGCATCGACACTGCCCTTCGAACCACGGGTTTTGGCATCATCGACACCCGGGGCAACCGTTTCACTGCCGTGGACTGCGGCGTGATCAAGACCACCCGCAACAAGCCCCTCAGCGAGTGCCTGCGGCGGCTCGTCGGAGGCATCGAGGAATTGGTCGCCACCTACCACCCGGACATCGCCGCCATCGAAGGTGCCTTCTACTGCCGCAACGTCCACACCAGCATGATGCTGGGCAGTGCCCGCGGTGCGGTGATCGCGGCCCTGGCGGCCCGCTCCATCCCGATCTACGAGTATGCTCCGCGCCGGGTCAAGCAGTCCGTCTGCGGCTACGGCAACGCCAGCAAGAAACAGGTTGCCCTGCTCGTTTCCCAGCTTCTCGGCATCCGCGTCGAGCATCTGCCGGAGGATGCGACCGACGCCCTGGCGCTGGCCCTCTGCCATGCCCAGCTCTGCCGCATCGCGGGGGGACTGGCCGTGCCGGCGCCCATCTGATGGGTCCAACACGGGGATGGCGCGCCGCCGGTCCCGGCGGTGACGGCCTGTATGCGTCCCGGAACGGAGGACAAGCCGAGTGACTGCCCCGCACATCGCGCCGGACATGAGGCCGCAGGGGTTCTACAACGCGATGGCATCGCGCTACGATCGCATGGTGGGGTTCGAGAACCGGCTCGCCACGGCCAGGGAGTTTGTCCGCGAACTCGGCAGGCGGACCGACACCCCCCGGGGCTCGGCAGCCGTGGATCTGGGCTGCGGCACGGGCGCCTACGCTCTCGCCCTGGCCGGAGATGGCTTCTCGCCCGCCTGGGGTGTGGACATCGCGGCGGAGATGCTGTCGAAGGCGCGTGAGCATGCGGCTCGCCTGGGCATCCGGGCGACCTTCGTCGAGGGCGACCTGACGGCTTTACCGGCGCTTCTGCCGTGGGCTGGAACGGACCTCGTGCTGTGCCTGGGCAATACCCTGCCCCACCTCATCGAACCGGCGGATCTCGGCCGCTCCCTGGGGCAGATGCACGGTCTGCTCCGGCCCGGAGGGGCAGCCGTGCTCCAGACCCTCAACTACGGTCGCATCCTGGCCCGCCGGGAACGCGTCGTCTCCATCGACCGGGACGGGGACTGGGAATTCCTCCGCTTCTATGACTTCCTGGACAACGGCTTGCTGGGGTTCAATCTCCTGACCATCGAGTGGCGGCAGGGGCGCGCACGGGAACCCGTCACCCTGACGACCACGCTCCTGAGACCCTATCGCCAACAGGAACTCGAAGAGGCCGCCGCGGCGCACGGGTTCCGAATCGCGGACCGCCTCGGCAGCCTCGGCTTCTCCCCCTTCGACCCGGCGGAATCCGATACCCTCATCCTGCTGCTCCGCCGCATCTCCAGGGACAGGCCGTCGGGGACCGCCGGCCCTACCGCAAGACCCATGCCCGCGAGGACGCGGGCGCTCCGGGTGCGGCGTAGCGTGGTTTCAGGCTGACAGGACTGGGAAGGCGTTTCCCCATCGCGAAGCGGATCGGCTGCCG
>JAFGRS010000191.1 GCA_016935045.1 Lentisphaeria bacterium
GGGGGGCATGACGCTGCTCTGGCTGCAGCCCTTCGCCATGCTGGTCGGGGTGATCATGCTGAGCACCATCGGCTACGTCACCCTGTCGACGGGCGAGAGGCCCTTCCGCGCCATCAACCGGCATGTCAGCCCCGTGCTGGGCTGGGGTTGGCTGCTGGCCACCATGATGGCCAACCTGGTCTGGAGCCTGCCGCAGTTCAGCATCGCCACGGCCGCATTGCGGCAGAACCTGCTCCCGGGCCTGCTGGGAGAAATGCCCGACACCCCCGCGACACTTCTCGTCGTGACCGCAATCGCGGTCTTCTGCTGGATGGTGGTGCTGCTCTACGACAAGGGCCGCCGCGGCGCCAAGGTCTGTGATCTCATCCTGAAAATCATGGTGGGCATCATCATCGTCTCGTTCTTCGGCGTGCTGTTGCGCCTCGCCCTGGGTCCCGGGCTGCCCTGGCGCGAGGTCTTCGCGGGACTGGTGCCCTCGCTGAGACCCTTCTCCTCTCCCCCGCCGCACCTGGCCGTCGTCATCGACCAGGTGGCGGCGCCCTACCGGGAGTACTGGAGCGGCATGGTCGTGCGCCAGCAGCGCGACGTCATGGTGGCGGCCGCGGCCACGGCCGTGGGCATCAACATGACCTTCCTGCTGCCCTACTCGATGCTGCGGCGGGGCTGGGACCGGGACTTCCGGGGCATGGCGGTCTTCGACCTCTGTACGGGACTGTTGGTGCCGTTCATGCTCGTCACCGGCTGCATTGTCGCCGTCGCCGCGGCCCAGTTCCATGCCCGTCCCGCCCCCGGCCTCCTGGGCGAGCGCGACGCACGGGGGATCGTGGTGCAGCCCGCCCGGAAACTGGTTGAGCCCTTCGAGGGGCTGCTCAAGGGCCGGCTCAAGGCCGAGATCGGGGCCGATGCCTTTGCCGCCCTGAGCCGGGAGGAGGTCGCCGCCTGCATCGGGGCGCTGCCGGAGCCGGACCGGAAACTCGGGGCCATGCTGGTGCGCCGCGACGCCTTCCACCTCGCGGACACGCTGGCGCCGCTGACGGGCTCGTTCTACGCCCACTACGTCTTCGGCATCGGCGTCGTCGGCATGACCGTGTCGTCCATCATCATCCTCATGATGATCAACGGCTTCGTCATCTGCGAGATGGTGGACCGCCCGAGCAGCGGCACGCTCTATCGGGTGGGCTGCCTGATGCCCCTGGTCGGGGTCCTGGGGCCCTTCATCCCGGGCACCAGCAAAGCGATGTTCTACCTGGCCGTGCCCACCTCCAACATCGCTTTCGTCTTCATCCCCTTCGCCTACATTTCCTTCGCCCTGCTGCTCAACCGGCGGGACCTCCTGGGCAACGCCATGCCCTCGGGGCGCAAACGGGTCCTGGCAAACCTGTTGGTGTTCCCCTCGGCGGCTCTGGCCGCCATCGGCAGTGTGTGGAAGCTCTGGACCGGACTGCACTGGAAGGGCATCGCCCTGCTGCTGGCGGTGGTGGCCCTGGGCGCCATCGTCCAGGTGCGCCGCCAGGCGGCGGGCCCGCGGGCGCCGGCATGACGAAGGCAGCCGACGTCCGTAGGCCCAACATCGAACCTCGAATGGGGAAGCTGGAGATGCAGTGGATCCCATTCCGGTTCGGCAAGGCGTGCCGAACCGTCAGGAGGGCCGGGCTGTGTCCCGGTCGCCCCGGGCCGGGATCGCGGCAACGGCGGCCCGGACGATACGGCGCGTAGTCCGCAGGCTCAGAACACCTTCCCCGGCGGAAGTGGGATCGACACCACAAGGCAGCCTGAAGTAGGTCCCGCGAGCCGAGCGGGACTTGGCGCCGCTCGGCTCGCGGGACCTACTTCGCGTCGCCCCGGAGGTCTCCTTTGCCTTCCGCCGAGTACGGTGTTCCGAGCCTGCGTCCCCCCTGACCGTCCGGGAGGGGAATCGGTCGGGCCGCCGCGTCGCGCGCGCCCAGCAAGCGCACCCCGGCGCGCAGGGCAAACAGGCAGGCAATCCCCGCCAGGGCCGCGTCCCAGAAACGCAGGTAGAGCAGAAAGGCGGCACACTGCGGCGCACGGATGGAGAGGTCCACGACCGCCAGGGTCGCCAGCAACCCGCCGTCCAGGGTGCCGACGCCGCTGGGGGTCACCTGCGCCGCGTGGAGGAGCTGTGTGACCAGGAAAATGACGCTGAGCTGGCTCAGGGTCAGGCCGATCCCCCACCCGAGAGCAAACACCGCGGCGGGACGCAGGATGACCATCCCGTGGAAAACCAGAAACGAAGCCAGGGACAGAAACACCGGTACCCGGTGACGCAGGAAGGCCGCACCGGCCCAATCCTCCATCACGGCGGTGTTTTCCGCCAGGCGACGGATCGAGGGACGCCCCCGCAGCACCCGTGCCAGTCCCCGGGCCGTCGCCGTCAACGGCCGGTGGCGGCGTTCGAGGAACACCAGCAGCCCGATCATCCCCACCCCCGCAAGCCCCGAAAGGACACCGAACAGGGCCGGGGAGAGGTGCCGGCCGTCCCCGGACACTCCCAGTCCCAGGCAGGGAAGGGCCGCAATGCCGGTCAGCGCCACGACGGCCGCAAAGCTGATGACTTCGAGGTACTTCGACAGCAGCACCGTGCCCGCCAGTTCCGCGGCCGGCAGTCCCGTGGTGGCGCGCAGGTAGACCACCTTGACCGGTTCGGCGGCAACGTAGCCCCCCGGCAACAGCACGCCCGCACCCAGCCCCGTCGCCACCGCCCGGAGGCTGCCCCACAGGGGCACGCGATGCCCGACGGCATGGCTGAGGATGTGCAGGCCCACAGCCTGCAGGAATACCTGGACGGCCAGAAACAGACCCGAAACCAGAAAGGCCGTCACACCGCCCGCGCGAACGGCCTCGATGGTCGCGCGCCAGCCGACCAGGGCAAGCACGGCAGCCAGGATGACAGCCGAGCCTGTGAGCGCTAGGGTAATCCGGATGGTTCGCCGCACGCTATGTCCCATGGTTCACGACCGCAGTGCTCTGCCGCGCCGTACCATAGGTTGTGAGGGGTGTCCCTGCAACGCCGTGCGGCGGCAGGGCAAGGCTGCCTGCGCATAGGATAGGTGCGTTCGGCGGGATGAGCCCGGAAGCAAATCGTCCGCGCCCTTGGTGATCACCGCTGCCGGACCAGCGCCGGCGCCGCTGGGGAAGCCGGCGGGTTGCGGTCACGGATGACCATGGGAAGAGGCATGGCGCGCATGGCAGGAGAATACCACATGGACAGGGAGCAGCCCGTCGCCGGCGGCCCTGGGCATGCCTGGGTGACCGGGGGCACGGGGTTCATCGGCGGCTGGCTGGTCGAGAGGCTGATCGAGGCGGGATGGGAGGTCACCTGCCTGGTGCGTGCCGGCAGCCGGACCGCACGCCTCGAAGCGCTCGGGGTGCGCCTGGTGACGGGGTGCCTGGAAGCCCCTCCTCCCTGCGCCGTGTCCGGCGAAGCCGTGGATGCCTTCTTCCACGTGGCAGGGGTCACGCGGGCCCGTTCGGCGGCGGAATACGCACGGGCCAATGCCCGGACGACCGAAATCCTGTTCCGGGGTCTCGGGGAGAGCCCCACGCCGCCCCGGCGCACGGTCCTGGTCAGCAGCCTGGCGGCCGTCGGCCCGACGCCCGCCGGGGTTGCCCCTCCGGACGAGAGCGTGGCGCCGAAGCCGCTGCCGGGCTATGGCGCCAGCAAACGGGAGGCTGAGACGGCGGCCCTGGCGTGGGCCGAGGTCCTGCCTCTGACCATCGTCCGCCCCCCCGCCGTGTACGGGCCCCACGACCGCAATTTCCTGCCGCTGTTCCGCGTCGCCGCGCGCACGGGTCTCTTCCCCGTCCTGGGCTGGGGCCGGAAGTGCCTGGCCATGGTCCACGTGGACGATCTGGTAACCGGGCTTCTGCTGGCGGCCGGGACACCGGCGGCAGCGGGACGGACCTATTTCATCTCGGGAGGGAACTACGGGGTCGATGCCGTCGCGGAGGCCCTCGGACGCGCCCTCGGTCGCCGGCTCCGCGTCCTGCGCATCCCCTCCCCCCTGGCGCGGCTGGCAGGGGAAGCCGGCGAAATCCTCTGGTCCCTCACCGGACGCACGCGCATCGTCTGCCGGCGCAAGGTCACGGACATGCTGCAGCCCAACTGGACCTGTGTCTTCGATCGGGCCGGCGCGGAACTCGGCTACCGGCCCCGCATCGACCTCGCCACCGGATTCAGGCAGACGGCGCTCTGGTACCGCGAACAGGGATGGCTCTGATACCCGTCCCGCCGTGACGGTTGCCCCGGGCCGGGAACCGGAGGGACGGGAAAGGGTGACCCCGGGAGTGCGGTCTCAGAACCCCTGCGCAGGCGGAAAATGAGCGTGACACCAGCTAGGCGCCACGAGCCGAGTGGCGCCAAGTCCCGCTCGGCTCGCGGGACCTCCGATGACGCTGGAGCCCGCCGCCTGCCTGTGCGTCGCACGCAGACAGGTTTCCGGCGGTATTTCGAGATTGCCTCCGGCGGCCGGGGGACCAGGCTGGCCCCCCGACCCCCCGTTCCAGCGGCCCGCACCGGTGGCTCCAGTTCCTCAGTACCGGCCGGCGCCCCCGACGGCCGATCCCCTTCCGGGCTGGTGCGCGGAGGGCCGCGCCCCGTAC
>JAFGRS010000192.1 GCA_016935045.1 Lentisphaeria bacterium
GGGTATGGGCGCCGCCGGCCCGGGTGCACGCTGCCTCCGCCGGCGCTCCCACCAACGTCACCGTATTTCCGTTCGCGAGCACTAAGGTTTAGAACGCACCGGCAGGCGCAAATGGAACGCCCTTCTCCGCGGCGCCGCATCCGGTGCGAGACGGGCATCACGCCCCCATGTCGCGGACCTTGGCCAGGATGGCGGGTCGGGCCCCCTCCATGATGTCGCGAACGTCGCGGTACTGGAACACCCGTTCCTCGAAGGTGCGGCGTTCCAGGTTGGGGAGGAAGCGCTCGTTGAACTCGCGGAAGTACGCCCCATAGATGTGATAGCTGTCCGCCATGTGCATATAACGGCCCAGGGCCACGCTCCGTCCGCTGATCTCGGCAATGCGTTCGGCGATGCGCTTCTGGAGTTGCACGAGGGCGAACATGTTCATGAAGGCGGCCTTGTAGGCGTCGTTCGAGCGGAAGCGGACATTGGTGTTGAGAAAGGCCTCTCCGTCTTCCTCGGTGATGCGGCACCAGATGCTTTGCAGGCAGGCGGGGTCGTAGCAGGCGTTGTCCTCCCAGACCTTCCAGGTGATGGCCTGGGCCCTGCGGGTGAAGGGGGTTTCGGCGAGTTTCCGGGCCACGAGTTCGATCTGGTCGATGGGTTTGGGGAAGCCGGGCACGGCATAGGCGAAGAGCCGTTCGTTGTAGGTGTATTCCCAGCGCGTGTCGTCGGGGTCGTCCTGATTCCGCACGAGGTGGTTCTTGATGCCTTCGACGACCTCCATGGTGTATTCCTGCAGGTCTTCGAGGCCGCCGGGGAAGTCCCTGTGAATCATGGGTTCCGCGAGGGGATCTTCGATGGTGATGACCATGGTGGCATCGATACTGGCGGGATCGTCGGGCTTGTCGTACTGGGTCTTCAGGCGGCAGCCGCCGCGGTGCAGTTCCAGCAGGGAGTTCTCCCAGGCTGCCGCGATGCTGTTTCCTCTGGCCGCGAGTATGGGGATGCCTTTCATCGACCGGTTTTTCCTTCCTGGTGTGCGGGTCGCCTCGATACCCTCCGCATGGTCCAGCGTCTGCCCGGGAGAACGCGGGCGCCGCTGACGCCGCGCGAACCATACCGGCGCGGTGAGCGCCGTGCAAGCGGGAAACGGACACGAACGGACGTAACGGACGGGGAGGAGAGGGGAAACGGACACGAACGGGGAGGGGGAAACGGACACAAACGGACGTAACGGACGGGGAAGGGGGGAATGTTGATACGGGGTCCCGTCTGCCTCCCTCTCCGTTGTGTCCGTTCGTGTCCGTTTGTGTCCGTTTCCCCTTCCCCGTCCGTTTCCCCTCTCCTCCCCGGCCCTCCTCCCGGTCAGAGGCCGAGTTCGGGCTGTCGGGTGGTGCTGGTTCGGTCGTTCGCGGGTCGGGCGTCAGGGGGCGCGTGGCGGTCCGCGGTTTCGCCATCGAGGAGGCGGAGGAACCGGTCTTCGTCGAGGACGGTGATCCCGAGTTCGCGTGCCTTGTCGGTTTTTCTGCGGCCGGTGTTTTCGCCGGCCACGAGATAGGTCGTGTTGCCGCTGACGCTGTCCGCGGCGGCGCCTCCGAGTTCGCGGATTCGCTGCCTGGCCTGGTCCCGGGTCAGGGTTCGGAGGGTACCGGTCAGGACGAACGTCTTGCCTTCGAGGGGCAGGCTGCCGGCAGCCGTAGCGGCGGCTGTTTCCGCCCTGCCCCCGCGGGGAGCGATGCCCAGCTCGCGGAGTCGGGCCAGGATGGACTGCCCGGCAGCCGACTCGAAGTAGCGGCAGATGCCGCGGGCGGTCTTGGGTCCGATGCCGGTGGTGACGAAGGCAGGGGTCCCGGGGGCGGCTTTCTGAGCGGCGCCGGGCCGCACGAGACCGAGGTCGGTGAGGCGTGCGCCCAGTTCCCGGATGGCGGGACGATCCTCCGCATTGCCCTCCTCCTGGAGCCGGAAGAGCTCGACGAGATCCCGGAGGATGGCCGAATGGGCCACGTCCTCGAGGTCGCGGTGGACGCGGGCTACGGCGAAGGCCGTACTGGCGCCGACCTCGGGGATGCCGAGGGCGTGGAGCCAGCGTTCGAGGGGGAGACTCCTGGCGCGTTCCAGGGCAGCGACGAGTTTGGCGGCGTTCCTGCTGCCGAGGACGCGGGGTTCTGCGGCCGTGCCGAGGTTGAGGTTCGCGAGGCGGTCGCGGTCGAGTCCGAACAGGTCGAGGGGTTCGCGGGCGAGGCCCTGTTCCACGAGTTTCTCGGCGACGATGCCCCCGAGGGCCTCGATATCGGCCGCGTTACGGGCGGCGAAGAAGCGGATGCGCCGGACTCCCTGTGCGGGGCACTGCAGGTTTTCGCAGCGCCAGGCCACGAACTGGGGGTCGCGGCTGACGGGGCCGCCGCAGGAGGGACAGCGATGGCCGATGTGTTCGAGGAAATCGAAGGACACGGTCCGGGGTGGGCGTTCCTCGGGGACGATACGTACCACGGCGGGGATGACGTCGCCTGCCTTCTCGATGACAACGGTGTCACCGATGCGGATGTCCTTGCGCCGGATTTCGTCGGCGTTGTGGAGGGTGGCACGGCTGATGGTGGAGCCGGCGAGAGGGACGGGTTCGAGTTCCGCCACCGGGGTCAGGGCGCCGGTCCGGCCGACCTGGACGGTGATGTCGCGGAGGATGGTGCGGGTCTGCTCGGCCTGATACTTGAAGGCCCTGGCCCAACTGGGGGCCTTGGCGGTGAAGCCCAGTCTCCGCCGTTGCTCGAAGTCGTTGACCTTGATGACCGCGCCGTCGATGTCGTAGGGAAAGAGGTGGCGTTTCCGGCCGAGTTCGCGCACGGCCGCGCGCATGTCCTCGAGGCCGCGGACGTGGCGGCACAGGGTTTGCGTGGGCAGGCCATAGGAGCGCAGGAGCCCCAGGAGCTGGTCCTGGGACGCGACCTGGACGCCCCGCATCTCGCCCTGGGCGTAGAAGACGCATTCCAGGGGCCGCGACGCGACGACCCGGGGATCGAGTTGTTTGAGGGTGCCGGCCGTGGCGTTGCGGGCATTGGCGAAGGCCGGTTCGCCCGCCTCCCGGCGTTGGGCGTTGAGGGTCTCGAAACCGTCGCGTCCCATGAACACCTCCCCCCGGGCCTCGAAGACCTCGGGGACGGGATCGGCCGCCAGCCGGAGGGGGACGCTGCGGATGGTCCGGACGTTGGCGGTCACGTCGTCGCCCTCGATGCCGTTGCCGCGCGTCAGGGCATAGGCCAGGAGGCCCATCTCGTAGCGGATGGAGATGCTGACCCCGTCGACCTTGGGTTCGACCGTATAGGTCACATCCTCGCGGCCCAGTCCGCGGACGACGTATTCGTGGAATCGCCGCAGGTCGTCGTCGTCGTAGGTGTTGTCGAGGCTGAGCATGGGCACGGCGTGGGGCCGGGTGACGAACTCGCTGAGGGGTTGGCCGCCGACGCGCCGGGTCGGCGAGTCGGGTGTCACGAGGTCGGGGAACGCGGTTTCGAGGGCGACGAGTTCGGCATGGAGGGCGTCGTACTCCCGGTCACTGATCTCCGGTTCGGCGTCGACGTAGTAGCGGCGGTTGTGGTACTGGAGAGTCTGGCGGAGTTCTTCGGCACGTTGTGCGGCGTGGTCTCGGTTCATGGGGGTGGTTCTCCGGCGGGGGCGTATCGGGGAGGTCCGGCGTCTCCGGTGGTGCGGGAGTCGTGGTTCCGCCCGTACGGCGGGATTGTTTCAGAGCAGGGAACGCGGGTCGACATCGACGTAGGCCTCGACGTGATCGGGGAAACGGGCCCCCACGGTCAGGGGGCGCAGCAGGCGCAGGAGGCCGCGGACGGCGCCCCCGCGCAGACTGAGCAGGTAGCGGAACTGGCCGCGCATCTTGGCGATGGGTGCCGGCATGGGTCCGGCCACGACGGTTCCGCGGGGCAGGCGGGGAGTCAGTCGAGCGGCGAAGGTGGTGGCGGCGCGGGCCGTGGCGGGTTCGTCGGGGCCGCGGAAATGGACCATGATCATGTGGGCGGCGGGAGGGAATCCGAGGGCGATGCGGTCGGCGATCTCCTCCCCGTAGAAGGTGAGGAAGTCGTGGTTGAGGGCATGCTGGAGGGCGGGGTGGTAGGGGGTGTAGGTCTGCACCACGACGTGGCCCTCCTGTTCGCCTCTGCCGGAGCGTCCGGCGACCTGGGTCAGGAGTTGGAAGGTGCGTTCGGGGGCGCGGAAGTCCGGCATGTGCAGTCCCATGTCCGCGAACAGGACCCCGACCAGGGTGCAGTTGGGGAAGTGGAGGCCCTTGGCGATCATCTGGGTGCCGATGAGCACGTGGATGCGGCCGGCGCGGAACGCCTGGAGGGTATCCTGGTAGGAGCGTCGCGTGGTCATGGTATCCGAGTCCATGCGCCCGATGGAGGCCCCGGGGAAGAGGGCATGCGCGGCGGCCTCGACCTTTTCGGTGCCGGTGCCGAGGTAGCGGACGTTGGCGTCGCCGCATACGGGGCAGGTCTCCGGCGCGGGCTCGATGTGGCCGCAGAGGTGGCAGCAGAGGGTGCGGTCCTTGCGGTGGTAGGTGTAGGTGGTGGAGCAGTCCGCGCAGGCGGCGACGAAGCCGCAGTGGCCGCAGAGGAACTGGGTGGCGTAGCCTCTGCGGTTGAGGAAGAGGATGGTCTGTTCGCCGCGGCCGCGGCGGTCTTCGACGAGGGATTCGAGGCGTCGGGAGAAGATCTGCGAATGTCCCCGGGCGGCGGCTTCCGCGCGCATGTCGACGAGTTCCATGACGGGCATGCTGCGGGAGTCGACGCGCCGGGTGAGGGTCGCGAGTTGGTACTTGCCCCTGCCGGCGTTGTAGTAGGATTCGAGGGAAGGCGTTGCGGAGCCGAGGACGACGGTGGCCTGGTCGAGTTTGCCGCGCACGACGGCGACGTCGCGGGCGTGGTAGCGGGGTGATTCCTCCTGTTTGTAGGTGTTCTCGTGTTCCTCGTCGACGACGATGAGGCCGACGTTCGCGAAGGGGGCGAAGAGAGCGCTGCGGGCACCGACGACGATGTGGGACTTGCCTTCGCGCATGCGCGTCCACTCGTCGAAACGCTCCCCGTCGCTGAGGCCGCTGTGCTGCACGCTGACCTGTTCGCCGAAGCGGGCCCGGAAGGACTCGCAGGTCTGGGGTGTGAGGGAGATCTCGGGGACCAGGACGATGGCATCCCGGCCCCGGGTCAGGCATTCCTCGATGGCCTGAAGATAGACCTCCGTCTTGCCGCTGCCCGTGACGCCGTGCAGGAGGATGACGGCGCCGTCCCGGGCCCGGATGCTGGCCTCGATGCGTTCCAGGGCGCGGCTCTGTTCCGCACTCAGCGCCAGGGGCTTGCTGGGCAGGATGACGTCTTCGGCGAAGGGGTCCCGTCCGACGGCCCTTTCCTCGATGACGAGGAAGCCGCACCTTTCGAGGCGCTGGACGACCGAGGGGCCGGCCCGGGCGGCGGCGCAGAGTTCGGGGACGGGTGCGGCGCCGAGGCGTCTGAGGTGTTCGAGGACGCTCTGTTGCTTGGGGGTCAGTCGACCGATTGCCGCGGCATCGTGTGTCTGTTTTTGGGGCAGGCAGGCGAAGCGTTGGCGTTTGGGCCGCATGCGTCCGCAGCGGACCACGGCCGGGAGGACGGCGCGCACGGCGTGTTCCCGAGGGCAGCAGTAGTACTCCGCGATCCAGTCGGCGAGGCGGAGAAGACTGGCCGGGATCTGCTCCCGCTCGCCCTCGATGCCGAGGATCGCCTTGAGGCGCGGGAAGTCGGAATGCTCCTTGATCCCCACGACGAAGCCCAGGCGATGGGTCGTGCCGAAGGGGACCCTCACGCGGCATCCCGGGCGCAGCCGCCCCGCCAGGCGCTGGGGAATCTCATAGTCGAATTCCCGGTCCAGAGCCAGGTCCGTGATTACCCTTGCCACCGCCATGGTCCGTGCCCTCCGGCAGGCCCGCCCGGGGGCTCACTCCCGCAAGCGCCAACCCAGTCTACAGGTCGTTGGTTTCCCGATAAACGTAGGCTCCGAACGCCGAACGTCGAACGCCGAAGGAGAAGAGGTCACTTGTCCGGCCGGCAGCCGATCGCTTCGCGATGGGGAAACGCCTTCCCGGCCCGGTCAACCCGACACCACGCCGCGGCGCACCTGGAGCGCCCGCGTCCTCGCGGGCATGCCTTTCGGGGACCGTGCGCCGCACCTGGGGCGCCCGCGTCCTCGCGGGCACCGGTTCTCTGCGCGGCTCAGGTTGGGTTGGCCGTCAGGTTGCGGACCAGATCGAGCAATGCGGCGGTCATGCCTCGGGCGGCGGAGGGGGGCTTTGTCTCCCGGATGCCTTCCGGTTGGATGGTCAGGAGGGGATTCCGGGGCGGATCGGCCACGAGGTGCAGCGCGACGGCCCCGTGCATGACGGCGACTCCATCGGGGAGGGCGTCGCCCTCGGCGGACTCGAAGGCCGTCAGCAGGAGTTCGTTGGCGGTCCTGTCGGCGAACCGTGCCGCCGCGAATTCGAGGCCTTCGCGCACGTCCTGATCTCCGTAGTAGACCATGTGCGGGCCGCCGAATTCGAATTCGATGGCGGCGAGGCTGCCGGGGGTGTTGGCGTAGCCGTGGGGGAAGATCAGGGGACTGGCATAGCGGGGGCCCTTGCGGAGCAACTGCTCGTAGAAGCGGAACCCCGACAGGGTGGCGCCGTATCGGGTCAGGGTACAGAGCCCGGCGCGTTCCCGCAGTCCCGAGGGACGCTTCCGCTCCGGGCCTCCCAGGGCCAGCGCGCAGGCGGCCAGGCAGAAGGAACTGGCGGGGTCCAGGTACCCCTTGACCGATTCCAGGTAGGGCTTGGCGCTGAACGCCGCCAGAAGGGCATTGTCCTCGGGACGCCACGCCGTCGACCATGCGGCCGCCAACGGCTCACTCCCGGAGCCCACGCTGCCGGGCAGCACCCAGCCCATTCCGCTCACGTACAGGGTCGCAGCCGACACGGATGGCTCCTCCAGGTCAGGGCGCCGCGCAGAGCACCACACTGCCATTGTTGCCGCCGATTCCCGCCGAATTGGTCACGGCACAGCGGACCTGCCGATGCCGTGCCTTGCCGGGGACGCAGTCCAGGGGGCACTCCGGGTCAGGCGTCTCGTGATGGATTGTGGGCGGGATGATCCCGCAGCGGATGACTTCGAGGGTGATGATGGCTTCGGCGATGCCGGCCGCCCCCATGAGGTGTCCGAGCTGGGACTTGTGGGCGGCCACGGTGATGGAATCGAGGCGCCGGCCGAAGAGGTTGCGCAGGGCGGCGGCCTCGGTGACGTCGTTGGCCCTGGTGGAGGTCGCGTGGGCGGAGACGTGGTCGATGGCTTCGGGTGTCATCCCGGCGTCGGCGATGGCATCGGCCATGACGCGGCGGGAGCCGTCGGCGTCCTTGGCGGGGGCGGTCATGTGGAAAGCGTTGTTGTTGGTGGCGACCCCGGCGAGGATGCCCAGGGGGGGAGGCGAGGAGGCCGTCCGGCGCTCCAGGAGCATGGCGCCGGCGCCCTCGCTGAAGAGGGTCCCCGAACGGTTGGCGTCGAAGGGGCGCATGCGGTCGGTGGTGATGGTGCGCAGATTGGTCAGGCCGCACCAGCAGTACTCGGTCAGGGCATCGTAGCCGATAGCGAGGACGCGTTCGGCCCGGCCGGCGCGGATCATGTCCCCGGCGATGGCCAGGGCCGAGGCCCCGGAGGCGCAGGAGAGGCTGATCTGGGCCCGGGGTCCCCCGCACCCGAGCCATTCCGCCATGGCCGCCGGGAAGCGGTCGAAGCGGTCGAAGGTGTCGCGGTCCATGGCGCCGCATTCGATGCGTTCGCGCCAGCACCATTCGAGGGATTCCATGGGGCCGAAGTTCGTGCCCAGCACCAGTGCCATGGCGGGATCCAGCGCCGCCGGGAACTCCCTGCCGGCCTGCCGCAGGGCTTCCCTGCCGGCCGTCTTGACCATGGCTGCCGCCAGGTCGTCGTCGGGGAATTCGGTACGCAGTGCTTCCTCGATGTCGCCGGGGAGCTGCCCGCCGGACTGTTGCGGGTAGTCGTCGACGGGGAAGCGGTCGAGGGGGCGGATGCCGCATTCCCCGGCGCACATGCGCCGGAAGACCCGGGTCACCCCGGCCCCCAGGCAACAGACCAGCCCGGTGCCCACGATGGCAATAGGACTCTCGCTCGTCATGCTCCGCCCCAGTCCAGGAAATGCGGCAGCCGATCCACTGCCGTCCCCGTGCCGCGTATCGTA
>JAFGRS010000193.1 GCA_016935045.1 Lentisphaeria bacterium
CCCCACCTCTATGGCGTCCGCCAGGGCAATCCCTCCCCCCGGCGCTACCGGGCCCTGAACCTGCTGGAGGAACTGGATGCCCCCGGCGAGTTCTTCATCGACCGGACCACGAATCATCTCCTCTTCTGGCCGCTCGGAGACTTGGGCACGGCGCGCGTGGTCCTGTCCACCCTCGACCAACCCATCGTGGTTCTGCGCCAGACCTCGCATGTGGCCCTGCGCGGATTCGTCATCGAATGCGGCCTCGGGGACGGGATCGGCGTCGAGGGCGGGGAGGCCTGCCGCATCGAGGGCTGCCGGGTGCGCAACGTTCGGGGTTCGGGCATCCGGGTCTCGGGCGGGCAGGGGCATCGGGTCGAGACGTGCGACGTCCACGACACGGGCACGGGGGGGGTGCATCTCTCCGGCGGGGACCGGCGCCTTCTGACTCCGGCTGGGCATGAAGTGGTCAACTGCCACATCCGGGGGTTCGCCCGGCACCAACTCACCTACGCGAACGGCATCACGCTGGCGGGAGTGGGCAACCGCGCCGCCCACAACCTGGTGCACGAGGCACCCCACCAAGCCATCGGCATCTCGGGCAATGACCATCTCTTCGAGTACAACGTCGTACACCATGTCTGCATGGAGACGGACGACTGCGGCGCCCTGTACAAGGGCCGCAACCCGTCCTGCCGCGGGAACGTCATCCGGCAGAACTTCTGGCATCACATCGGCAGCCCCAGGGGCCATGGGAATGCGGCGGTCTACTTCGACGACGGCGACGGCGGCGACACGGTGGCGCACAACGTCTTCTTCCGCTGCGGCGAGCCGGGGAAGGGGTCCTTCGGTACCGTGTTCTCCCACGGCGGGCACGATCTGCTGGCCGAGAACAACCTGTTCATCGAGTGCAAACGCGCCCTGGGGTCGGCGCCGTGGAACGACAAGCGTTGGCGGAGCATGATCGAGGGGGAACTGTGGCAGACACGCCTGCTGCAGGAGGTGGACATCACCCAGCCGCCCTACACACTCCGCTACCCGGAACTGGCAGGGTTCATGGAACCGCGCGATGGCCAGCCGCGGGTGAACCGGGCCCGGGGCAACCTGGTGGTGATGTGCGCCGAGACCCGGAGCGGCAACTGGGATGTGGATGCCGCCAACAACTGGATCACGGATACGGACCCGGGCTTCGTGGACCCGGCCCGGGGCGACTTCCGCCTGCGCCCCGAGTCGGAGGCATTCCGGCGCCTGCCCGGGTTCCAGCCCATCGCCCTGGAGACGATGGGGCTCTATGCCGATGCCCTGCGCCCGGAGCCGCCGAGGGAGCCCTGGCCCTACGATCCGCCCAGGCAGCCGCCGCCCCCGGCCGGCGGCAAGGAACCATAGGGCACGGCCCGCCGCAAGGGGCCAGAGAGCCATGGGACACGACTCCGACATCGAGATGGCACGAAACCCCGTGGGCCATGGCCGGGAAACGCCCCGGCAACGCCCCTGGGTCTTCCGGCTCCCGGCCTGGGTCCGGGACGCAGGGCTGGACTGCAACGCGCCCTTGCTGGACGACGCCTCGCGCATGGCCTTCGTCCTCGGCCTCACCCGTCGCAACATCGACACCCGCACGGGGGGACCCTTCGGGGCGGCGGTCTTCGACGGCTCGGGGCATGTCGTCGCAGTCGGTGTGAACCTGGTGGTGCGCTGGGCCTGTTCGGTCTGGCATGCCGAGATCGTGGCCCTGGTGGGGGCACAGCGGCGGCTGGGGCGCTACGATCTGAGTGCCGGCGGCCGCGAGCACTGCGAACTGGTCACGTCTTCGGAGCCCTGCGCGATGTGTTTCGGGGCGATTGCCTGGTCCGGGATAGCGCGCCTTGTCTGCGGGGCCCGGGCGCTGGATGCCCGCCGCGTCGGCTTTGACGAGGGGGACAAGCCTCGCCACTGGGTCGCATCCCTGCGGCACCGAGGCATCAAGGTGACGCGAGACGTATGCCGCGCGGAGGCCCGCCGACTCCTCCGAGACTACGCGGCGAGAGGCGGCACCATCTACAACCCCGGGCGTGCACCGTGAGCCGGGTCCCCGCGGGCACCCCGGCAACGGCAATGGCCCAACACGGAAGGCAGATCCTATCATGGCAACGGGCGAGACCCTCAACATGGCCCTCTTCTGCGACTTCGAGAACGTAGCCCTGGGCGTCCGTGAAGCGGATTACGACGCCTTCGACATCAGCAAAGTGCTCGAACGACTCCTGCTGAAAGGCAACATCATCGTCAAAAAGGCCTACTGCGACTGGGGACGATACAAGGAGTTCCGTGCCGCCATGCACGAGGCCTCCTTCGAGCTCATCGAGATCCCGCACGTCCGGCAGTCGGGCAAGAACTCGGCCGACATCCGCATGGTGGTGGACGCTCTCGACCTGTGCTACACCAAGGAACACGTGGACACGTTCGTGATCATCAGCGGCGACTCGGACTTCTCCCCCCTGGTCAGCAAACTGCGGGAAAACGCCAAGAACGTCATCGGCGTCGGCGTCAAAAAGTCCACCTCCGACCTGCTGATCGCCAACTGCGACGAGTTCATCTACTACGACGACCTGGTGCGGCGCGAGCCGGCCCGTGCCCCCTCCCGCGGCCGACAGGCGGCCCGCAAACCGACCGCCAAGGAACCCGGCAAGGAAGCCGGCAAGGAAACGCCCCGCAGCGGCGAAGACCGCAAGGCGGAAGCCTGGGACCTCATCGTAACCACCTACAAGGCCCTTCTCGAGGAACGGGACGAAGGCGAGAAGATCTGGGGATCGATGATCAAGCAGACCCTGAAACGGCGCAAACCCGGCTTCAGTGAGTCGTACTACGGCTTCCATTCCTTCAGCCAGTTGCTCGAAGAGGCCCAGGCAAAGGGCATCCTGGAACTGGAGAAGGACGAGAAATCGGGCGGATTCATCGTGCGGAGCTGCCGCACCACCTGACCACAGGGCTTGCCGGTAGAGGCATACGGATCGTCTCACAATAGCTCGGAGCGCCCACGCCCAGCAGAGGAGACCCCTCCCATGTCTGTCGGTATCTTCGAACTCATCCTCGCCGTCCCCTTCGCCATCCTCGCCATCGCCGTCCCGATCTGTCTGCTCGTCGGCGTCTTTTTAACCTACCAAAAAACAGCATCTATAGAGAAGCTTTTGAAGCAACTCCTGGAGCAGTCCTCCTCGCGTTGAGCCGGGGGAGAGAGGCGACCTGGCGGGAGGTGGGGACGGTCTCGCGGGGGGGCCGTCATGCGCCGCGTTGGCGGGCATCGGGTCCTGCCTCGATCTCGAGGCTGCTGCCCCGGATTCGGACCGGCGTGCCACCCCTCTCGGCGCTGGTTCGGATGGCGATGCAGGCGAGGTGGGCGTTGACGGCATCGGCCAGGTTGTGGGGGGATTCCCGACCCTCGCGGATGCAGTCGACGAAGTGCGTCACCATGGCGGGGAAGGGATGCCCGTAGACATCGCCGGTTTTCCGCACTCCGGTATCCAGGGTGAAGAAGTCGGTCTGACCGGCGAACCGTTTCAGGAAGAAGCGGTCGTTGAGGATGGTTCCGTTTTCCCCCAGAATGGCGACGTTGGCGGTGTAGGGGCTGCAGCCTTCGAGAGC
>JAFGRS010000194.1 GCA_016935045.1 Lentisphaeria bacterium
CACTGCGGGTACGCCCGCTGCGCTCACGCCTTGCCAGGAACCGGGATTGGCTGCAGCAAAATGGGAAGTTATTTCCGCGCGGGCCCTAAGGAAGTCCTCCACGAAGCGAGCGCAATCGCCATCGTGTTCGTCCCCGCAGGCAGCCTCACCATGGGCAACCCTGACGGCTAACGCGACCGCACCACCGACGAGACGCCGCATCGGGTGACGTTCAGCAGGGGCCTCTCCCCGGGCAAGACCGAGATGACGCGGGGGCAAGGACAACGGCTGATGGGGAGCGACCCGTCACAGTCCGTGGACGCCGGCGAGGAGGCCCCCGCGGTGCTGCGACTGGCCGAGCTGCCGTCGGTGCCGGTTGGGCAGACGGTTCAGGTGGCAGTCCCGGCCGCCCCATCCGGCATTCCCGTCAGGCAGCCGTAGGGTAACACCCCATAGCCTGACGTCACCTTCGGGTGTAGTGTCATTTCCGGAGTGATGGATGTGGGAATGCGGCAACAGAAAGGACGGTGTCTCCAGATGGCCAAGAAAAGCAGAGGCGGAAGAATGACTGCAGCCAAGACGCGCGCCGCCAGAACACCCGGGGGAAAGGGACCGGTCAAGAACCGCCCGGCAGGTCGGCGAATCATGAGCACCTAGCGTGAGTACGGCAGGGAATCTCAACACACAGGGGCCGCCGACCGGCGGCCCCTGTGTGTTGAGTAGTGCGAACCGGAATCGCGGCACACGCCGCATGGGGAGGCGTTTCTTCCCGGAAGCGCCCTCCGTTCGGGTGGGGGTTCACCCCATGCCGATGTGGGGTTCGACCCCATATCGGGAGGTCCTGCCTCAGCCTACAGTAATCCCATGGCGAGACCCAATGCCGCAAGGAAGAAGCGGGACGATGCAGTCAAGATCAGGGTCAAGACCGGATAGCCTGGCGGATCATGGCCGGCTGACGCGGACCCGCGCCAACCGGCGGCAGAGCCCAGAGCGGCTGAAAGGAGCGGCAACATGAGCCTTGGAACAGTCCTCTTCATTGTCTTGGTTCTCCTGCTCGTGGGCGCTTTGCCCACCTGGGGTCACAGCAGGAGCTGGGGTTACTACCCGAGCGGCGTGCTCGGGCTGGTTGTCCTGGTTCTGCTCGTGCTGTTCCTCATGGGCAGGCTCTAGGGCTGAGTTTCCTGAAGAAGCCTTCGGCCGCAACAGAACCGCCGTTTACTGCCGCGCGCGCATCCTGCGGGCGCGGTTGTTGTTGCGTGCCGAGCACGGATGTTGCGGAGTCCGTGCGCTAACGGCTCGGAAATGCTACACATCTCATTGCGCTGCAAGGACCATGGACCATGGACTCGCGCGGAATGCCGGAACCGCTTGACCGTGCCTGGTTGGTCGAACGGCAACGGAACCGGCATGCAGGACGACGGCTCCGGAGGGGGGAACAGGTACATCGGCGCCGCGCAACTGCCCGTCGCCGGCATTCATGACGGCCAATCTGTCCGCCGATCCGGTCGATGTCCGCCGCGGCCAGTTCACGGCCCTGCACCACCATGGGGCCTGGTTCGCTTGAGAGCATGCGGTACTGTACGCACAGGTGCAGACCGAATGCAGCCCTCGACGCGAGATTCTCTGAAACTCGCGTCAGAAGGTCCCCTCTGGCGGCCGGCAATGGACGCCAAACGGGTACACCATGGTCCGCCGCCAATGACACCATGATGCTCACGAGCTTCCCGGCGTTGCCTGGAGCATTCCCTGACGCCGCACTTGTACCTGCTGACTCGATCCTCCCCGAAAACCGAGCGGTTCGGCCGGATCAGCCAAATCCGCTGCACGACCTTCAGAAAGCCGTCACCAGGGAGGCGGGCATTCCGGTAGCTTTCAGCGCCCTGCTCACATCCACGCCAGCCATCACGCTGAGCAAGTGCCCTGCCGTCCCAGGTGCGGTTGGGCAGCATGGAATTCGGCTGATCCGACTTGCAAAGGCCGCTTCCGCCCGTTATTTTGCGGGACTCGCCTGCACCGAGCCAAAGACCAGAGGTCAGGGGCAGTAGGGAGACGGCCGCCGTGACCCACGGTACGCACCCGGTGACGGACCGTCCGGCGAAGAGAACAGGGCAGAGACAATGACATACGACAGGAACCACGCCCTCATCGAGAGTGCCATCCCGGGGTTGCCGCCGCCTCGTCGGGGCAAGGTGCGGGACATCTACGATGTGGGCGATGCCCTTCTTCTGGTGGCGACCGACCGCATCAGCGCCTTCGACTGTGTCATGCCCAACGGGATCCCTGACAAGGGCCGCGTGCTGACCGGCATTTCCAGGTTCTGGTTCTCCTTCTTCGACTGGATGCCGAACCATCTTCTCACCATGGACCCGGACCGGTACCCCGAGCCCGCCCGCGCCTGCGCCGCCGACCTCGAGGGCCGCTCGATGCTGGTCAGAAAGGCCCGCTGCATCCCCGTCGAGTGCATCGCCCGAGGCTACCTCGTCGGCAGCGGCTGGAAGGAATACCAGAGAAGCGGCATGGTCTGTGGCATCCCCCTGCGCCCCGGGTACGTCCAGGCCGAACAACTCGACGAGCCCATCTTCACACCTTCCTTCAAGGCCGAACAGGGCCTGCACGACGAGAACATCACCTACGAACAGGTCATCGCCATGACCAATGCCGCCACCGCCGCGGCTCTGCGCGCCAGCACCCTCCGTCTCTATGGCGAAGCCCGGGACTGCGCGGCAACGCGCGGCATCCTCATCGCCGATACCAAGTTCGAATTCGGCTTCGATGACCAGGGGACCATCCGCCTCATCGACGAAGTCCTCACCCCCGACTCGAGCCGGTTCTGGCCCGCGGAGTCCTACCGAACCGGAAGCAATCCCCCGAGCCTCGACAAGCAGTTCGTCCGGGATTACCTCGAAAGCATCGGCTTCCAGCACCAGCCGCCCGCCCCGGAACTCCCCGACGAGGTGGTGGCCCGGACTCGAGAAAAATACCTCGCTGCCCTGGAACAGCTCACGGGAAGCGCGACGTAGTGCTCGCGAACGGACAGCGGGTGACATTGGTGGGAGCGGCGGCGCCAGGTAAGGCTCCGGCACCCCCAGCAGCGGCTCGGGGCAGCGGCAAACGGCAGGCCCCCGGCCGGAGATCTCGCCGGAGTGCCGCGAATGCGGCAGAGATGTGTGGTCGGACACAGCAGCCCACAGGACATGGGGCCTGCTGACCGGAAACGAGCAGAAGCAGAGAAAACCAGGAGCCCCGGACATGAGTGCCCACCAAGCGTTGTTTCGAAGCAAGATGAACAAGCACAGCCTGCGCAAGATCCTGGCGCTCGAAAACGAGAAGGTCAATGCCTTCGTGGCCTACGCCATCGAGCTGTGCGAGCCCGAGAGCGTGTTTGTCGGCGACGACTCGGACGCCGACGTGGCCTATTGCCGTGTCCAGGCCATCGACCACCTCGAAGAGCTGCAACTCCAGACCAACGGCCACACGGTCCACTACGACGGTTACTACGACCAGGGCCGGCGCAAGGACGTCACCAAGTACCTCGTCCCGGAAGACCAACACCTCGACCCCAATCTCCACCAGATGCCCCGCGAGGAAGGGATCCGGGAGATGGAGAACCTGCAGCGGGGCGCCTACCGCGGGCGGGAGATGTTCGTGCGCTTCTTCTGCCTGGGCTCCACCAACTCCATCTTCTCCATTCCCTGCCTCCAGATCACCGACTCGTCCTACGTCGTGCATTCCGAGGACCTGCTCTACCGGCGCGGGTACGACGAGTTCATGCGGCAGAGCCATGCCAATCCCCAATTCGAGTTCTTTTCCTACCTGCACTGCAGCGGCGAACTCGACGAGCGCGTGACCAGCAAGAACTTCGAGTTCAACCGGGTCTACATGGACTACACCCGAAACTGCGTGCGCTCCGTCAACACCCAGTACGCCGGCAATACGGTCGGACTCAAGAAACTGTCCCTCCGGCTCGCCATCCGCAAGGCGGACCGCGAAGGCTGGCTCGCCGAACACATGTTCATCATGCGCGTCAACGGCCCCAAGGGCCGCAGTACCTTCCTCTGCGGCGCCTACCCCTCGGCCTGCGGCAAGACCTCGACCGCCATGATCCCCGGCGAGAATATCGTCGGCGACGACCTGGCGTACTTCCGGGTCATCGACGGAGAGTTCCGCGCCGTCAACGTCGAGGCCGGGATCTTCGGCATCGTCACCGACGTCAACGCCAAGGACGACCCCGTCATCTGGGACGTCCTCCATACCCCCGGTGAGGTCATCTTCAGCAATGTCCTCCTCAAGGAAGGCAAACCCTACTGGCTGGGCATGGACGAAGCGATCCCCAGCGAAGGCAAGAACTACGTCTCCGACCACTGGACCGAAGGCATGCTCGGACCCGATGGGGAAGTCTCGACCTGCAGCCACAAGAACGCGCGCTACACCGTGCAGATGAAAGACCTCCACAATGCCGACCCGGATTGGGACACCCCCAACGGACTGCCCGTGGGCGGCATCATCTACGGCGGCCGCGACAGCGATACCTCCGCACCCGTCTTCGAGGCCTACTCCTGGGACCATGGCGTCTGCACCATGGGGGCCATGCTCGAGTCCGAAACCACCGCCGCCACCACGGGCAAGGTGGGAGTCCGGGTCTGGAACGTCATGTCGAACATGGACTTCCTCAGCATGTCCGTGGGCCGGTACATCCACAACAACCTCGAATTCGCCAAGGACATCAAGAGGCCGAACGTCTTCGGCACGAACTACTTCCTCAAAAAAGACGGGAAGTACCTCAACGGCAAGCTCGACAAGGCGGTCTGGGTCAAGTGGATGGAACTGCGCATCCACGGCGACGTCGAAGGGCTGGACGCCGGGTATGGCATTCTCCCGAAGTACGAGGACCTCAAGGCCCTGTTCCGGCAGGTCCTGGACAAGGACTACTCCGTCGACGACTACGAGGAGCAGTTCACCGTGCGCATCCCGGAACTCCTTGCCAAACTCGACCGCATGGAGAAGATCTACACGGAGAAGGTGTCGGACACCCCCGAGACCATGATGCGCGAACTCCGGGCCCAGCGGGAACGGCTCCTCGCCATGCGCGCCGCAAAGGGCGACAGCGTCAAGCCCCGCGACCTCTGAAGTCGCAGACCCACCGGGACCGCCGGAGCAGGGATCGTGTCAAGTACCCCCGGCTGAGCCGGGTGCTTGTTGGACGCGTCGTCCGGGCCGGCCAAACCGGCCGCACCTGCACGGCCGGCGGAACCCGGTGTACAGCGATGCGTGCCGTGGCCGCGGCGAGTCCGGCCAGCCGCCTCCGTATCTCCCCGGGGCTCGCGCTCGCCGGCTGCCCCGGGCGTTGTGTCGCGGTCATGCCGAATGGGTACCGCGAACCCGTCCGGAACTGGCCTCAACGGATCCCCCCCGCACCCATGGACCGCGGCGAAACCCGTCCCCCCCCTGGTCCACACTTTGCAAAGTGTGGACCGGCAGACGCACCAAAACCCTTTGCACCGCGGGCACCAGAGAGCGAGTTCTGGTCATACAGGCAATGGGGTTTCCATAGGCCGCGGGGAAACATGTCTCTTCGGTCCACACTTTGCAAAGTGTGGACTGGCAGACGCCCCAGAACACTTCATGCTGCGCGCACCACAGCGCCAGTTCTGGTCATATAGGCAATGGGGTTGCCGCGCCGGCCCCAGGCCGGTGGCGCGGAAGGCTGGCGGAGGGAAGCGAGAATCTGCCCACGGCCGCCAGGGGCGGGTCCGGGCGCCGGCCGCCGGGCTCAGACGGTCAGTCCGGCCACGGCTGCCCCGATGATGGGCGCTTCTTCCACCTGGATCATTTCGAAGTGGACGCCGCGGGGCTCGAAGATATGGCGCAAGTGCTCTTCGACACGGCTCTTGAGCGTGTTGGTCTTGTAGAAGGTGGAACCATCCACGGTAATGCACACGGGGTGCAGCGGGCTGACGCCGCTGCCCGTCTTGAGGATGGGGGTACTGATGTTGATGGCGACCAGGACCGCGGCCCGGCGGATTACCGCGGCGCACAGGATCATCATCACCTCCCGGTCCTTCTCCGAGAAGTCCGCGGTCTGGAACCGGCCCTCCCGATAGGGATTCCACAGGAAGTCATCCATGTCTTTGGTGCTCAGATCCTTCCAGCCGTTGATCACGGTACCGGCCGGGGCCGACAGGAGGCCTTCCTGCGCCGCTGTGCGCAGCACGTGCAGTCCCACCCCGCCCAGGTAGCCGCCGGAGATCATCTTTTCGAACATCTGCTTGCCGGGGTTGGACGTCGTGGCGTCGAACATGCGGTCGAAGTCGCTGCGGGGGCACCTGGCGAAGTTGCCGGACTCGATGTTGATGGCCATGGCCCCGTCACCCGCTCCTTCGAGCTTGCGGATGTTGCGGTTCTCTTCCACGTAGGCCGTATTCGAGCCGGTGCCCACGATCACGCCAGTATAGTTCGAGTACCGGCGTGCGGAGCCGAAACTCTTCCCCGCCAACAGCGTCGCAATGGTGTCGTTGAGGATCACGATCCGTTTGCGCTTCACCCCCATCGCCGCCAGCTTCTCGTTCAGACCGCTGCCGATGAGGACCCCCTCCACCTCCGGCGCCCGGATCTCCTTGGTCCAGTACAACAGCCTGCCGTCGCAGTCGGGAGTGATCTGCGTCGGATACGAGAAACAGAACCCGACCCGAGCCGATGATTCACAGACCGGACGCACGACTTCCGCCAGGTTCGAGAAGAACTCGTCGCCACTGACATGGCTGTCGATCCCGGGCATGGAGGTCTTGCGGAAGCCGCTGATGGTGGGCGTACCCGACGGAGCAAAGGTCACCGTCGCCACGCGGAGATTGGTGCCGCCGGCGTCGAGCACAGTGACCGGGGTGCCGGCGGGGACTGGCTTGTCGATGGTGATATACGTGGGGATCATCGCCAGAGAGCCGTCTCGGCCGGCAAGACCGTTCTCCATCTCCTCGAGAAATGCGGCCTGCACCGATGACACGTCCACCGCTTCGGGAACGAGACCGTGCCCGGCGAGGAAGCCCTGTGCCCTGTCTGCCGTGCTCATGATCGTCCTTTCCCAATCCTGACAGCGCGTTCCATACCTGCCCTCGGGCCACGCGAGCCCCCCCCTGGAGCCGTGGGGGGACCCAACCGGCAATGCCCGATCCACTCCCGAGCCCCGCCGTTGAGGCCGGAATGGTCCGGAAGACCCCGGAGGCCACGGGCGTTCCCAGCCGCGGCCTGCCACTCCACCGAGGCAATCCTGCGCCACACTATAGCTACAGTTGCGGTCAAAGCGACTGCCGCTAGAGTATGGACGTACTGCCTCCGTGCATGGGGGACGACTCATTGGAAGGTCCGCCCTCCAGTCCCCGGCAGGCACAGCGTGGCGGAGGGCGAAGCCGTTTCGACGCGGGGTGCGCCCACGCACCCCTTGATCCAGGCCCTGAGCCCGGTCGAAGGGCTCCTCGAAGAGCACGGCACAGCTTCAGCGAAGACGGATGCTGAGCCGATTCCCAAGTGCGGCCTGTTTTCACTGAGGCATACGCACCGTCTCGAAATCGTCTGGAGTGCCCGCGGCCTCGCGGGACCCTGTCCTGCTCACTGATGGGTCACGTATGGACCGATGGGGCAGCGGGAAGCGCCCGAATGCCGAAGGTCCCAAGGAGACTGCCAGATGCCCGTTCCCGGTTCCCGGGGGCCGACTCCCGACCCGGCGGCCAAGCCCAGGTCGCGATGGAGGGGATGCCTCGTCGTCACCGCCATCGTGGCGGCCGTGCTGCTCATTGTGGTGGTCATCACCGTCCTGGTCGTGGCCCGCAGGGTGCGCCGCCTGCGGGACGAGTACACGGATACGGAGATGCGGGCCGTGCCCGTGGCCGAAACCAGCGCGCCCCAGGCCCGCCGTCTCAGTCGCACCTTCGAGGACCTGCAGTCCGCGGTGCGCCAGGGACGCGCCAGCAGCTTCGCCTTCACGGATCTGCAGCTCAATCAGATGGTTGCCTCTCTGCCGGCCGTCAAGGAGGCGCGGGGGAGAGCCTACTTCACCATCGTCGGGGACCAGTTGCAGGTCCGGGCCGGTATCCCGCTGGACCAGGTGCCCGGGTTCCAGGGCAGGTACCTCAATGGGGAGTTCACCATCAGACTCCGCCTCGAACACGGCCTGCTGCAGATATACATCCAGGAGGCCTCCGTCCGAGGCAGTCCCCTGCCGCCGTCCCTCATGGAACACCTCCGAAACGTGAACATCGCCGAACAGGCCTTGCAGAATCCCGACTTCCGCAAGCAACTCCAGGGCATACGCGCCCTGCGTATCCAGGACGGCAAACTGATCGTCGAAACCGGCTCCCCTTGAGGCACGTTCCATAGAGGTCCGCAATGCCCCTCTCCTCCCCACATCACGACCCCCGCCAACCCTCGACGCCCATGCGCCGCCCCCCGCGGCCCCGGGGGCGCCTGACCCTGATCCTCCTCCCTTGCGCCCTTGCCGCCATCGCTTCCCATGCGGCCCCCGACACGCCCCCTCTCCTCCCTTCGACGTCCCCCTCCTTCCCGGCCAGGATCCACAAACGCTCCGCCGAAGAGCACTGGCTGGGAGAGATCGCCGCCACCGCCCTCAGCCGCAAGATGCTGGTGGACAGCATCGAGCTGGCCCGGGCCTACTACCACAACAACCAACTGCCCGAGGGCAACTTCGTCTACCTCCGGGATATCGTGGCCGGCACCACGGAGGAGGATGACAACGAGGTCCGGCAGGCCGGGGCAACCTGGGGCCTGAGCTGCCTCAACCGCGACCGGCATACCACCGAAACGCGGCACCGGGTCCTCCGCGCCCTCGATTTCTTCTATCGCTGCAGCCAACCCCTCAAACAGGGGTACATCGCCCCGGTCTACCCGGGCCAGGACGAGGTGAAAACGGGCGGCGTCGCCCTCGTCTGCCTGGCGATCGTCGAACTCTGGCGGGGGCAGGAGCATTACCTCACCGGACTCGGACGGGGACTCTACGAAACCTGGCTGACGACCTACCTGGCCTATCTCGGTTCCATGGAACTGGACAACGGCACCTGGGGGTCCCGCTACGCCGTGACCTCCGGCCAGCGCTTTGCGGAGAACAGCCCCTACTTCGACGGCGAGTGCCTGTTGGCCTACTGCAAGGCGGCCCGCTACATGAACCGCAAGGACCTCATCCCGAAGATCGAGCAGGTTGCCCCCCTGCTGGCGGAGCGCTACACGGTGACGGCATGGAACGCCGATCCGGACTCGGACGAGACCAAGGGGTTCTTCCAGTGGGGCTGCCTGGCCTTTGCCGAGCACGTCGAGGCCGGCTGGCAGCATGCGGATGTAGTCGGTGACGCGGCGCTGGCCCTGGCCTGGTGGCAGATCCACGAACACGCCGTCGAGAATCGTGGCGGCAATACGGCCTACGCGGTCGAGGGACTCCTCGGAGCCTACCGGGTGGCCCGCGAACGGGGAGACTACGCGGCCATGGAACGCCTGAGGGAAGTCTGCGAGAGAATCCTGGTGCGCCTGATCCGTTGGCAGGTCGGCGGGCCCCTCAAGGACACGAACCCGTTCCTGAAAGGGTTCCACCCGCAGCCCGAGACCATCGGCGGCATCATGTCATCGAAGGACTCCGGACTCGTCCGCATCGATGTGGTCCAGCACCAGCTTCACGCCATGCTCATGGCCCTCGAACTGCTCTACCCGGACACTCCCGCTCCCCCAAGACCACGGCCGGCAAAGCCCTGAGCGCCCGACCGGTGCTGCCAGTGCAGTCGCCCACACGGCTCGTCACCAAGACGGCTGGCGAGGACCCGGCCATGCGGCCGGCCAGGTGTTTCCGCGTGCCGCCGGCGCCGAAGTCCTGTGCAGGAGGCTGCTGAGCCGATCCACGGAGGCAATATCCTACCCGTGCGCCTGCCCGAGGCGAGTTGACAGAGGGTCTCCCCCCTGGCACCTTGGTGGAAACGAGAGGAGTCCGGCGGCGATCCGCGCCGCGGAAGTCCTCTCCGGACGCGCACAACAGACCGGAAAGGACGACCG
>JAFGRS010000195.1 GCA_016935045.1 Lentisphaeria bacterium
GCCGGAAGATGCTCTCGGCCGCAGCCCGGCTGCAGGCCCCGGCCCGCACCTGGCGAGTCACGGCACAGTGGAACTCGACCTCCACCAACGGGCTGATCACGGGGTCCGCCAATGCCATGAGACGAGCCTGAACCCGCTCGGTACGCGCTTCCTGCCAGTAGTAGGAAGTCAGCACACTGGTGTCGACGTACGGCATCAGGCCCGTTCCTCGTCACGCATCTGCAGCAGGGATTCCGTCAGACTGCCTTCGATGCGGAGCGAAGTCCGGAACTCATCCAGATTGGGCAGCCCTGGCGGAGGCCGGTCCTCTACCGCCTGCAAACGGGCCGCCCTGCGCCCCCGGCGGGTGATGACGACCTCTTCCCCGCGTGCAACGGCATCGACCAGTTGCCCGAGCCGTTGCCGGGCATCTTTGAGAGTTACGGTAACCATGACGGCTTTCCTTTGTGCACAGTTCAAGTGTACACGCCGGCAGACCACGAGTCAAACCGGCCGTCAGGGCGGTTCCAGGTTCTGCCAATCTCCAACGTGGGAGGCGGTCTCCGACCGGCGACTTTCCGCATGCCGTCCGGAGGCCATGCGGCCTACTGGGGGACGGAGGGGACGCCGTCCGGCGGGCAGGCCATTTCCTGCTTGACCCCGGTCCCTGGCGCGGTCACATTGCCAGCAGCCGGGACGGGTATGTCTGTCCCGGGAAGCTGCCGGAAGGATGCCGTGTCATGCGTATGGCGTTTGCTTCGCTGATTCTGGCCGTTGCCGCAGAGGCGGCGCCGGAGCGCCTCCTGACGTCCTTCGAGGAGGGAGACCCGGAAGGACGGGTCGCACCCGGAGGGGCCCGGACCGAACGGGTGGCGGCGCACGCCACCCACGGGAAGATGGCCCTGCACGCCGTCTTCCCCGGCAGTGCCAAGGATACCTGGCCGGGCATCCAGATCCTCCCGCCCGACCCCGATCTCCGCCGCGAAGACATGCTGGTGATGGACGTCACCAACCCGCGGGACAAGCCCGTTGCCCTGAACTGGCGTGTGGACGATGCGGCGGGGCTCCGGGTCTTCGGCGGCACCACCCTCACACCGCGAAGCGTCACGAGCGTCGAGATCCCCCTTGCGGGGCTCAAGAGCCAGCTCGATCTCAGCCGTATCGCGCGCGTGTTCCCTTACATCCGTATGCCCCGGGAGGACGTCGAGCTGTACTTTGACCGGGTGCGTTTCGAGACCTTCGCGGGCCGCTTCGAGGCGATGGTCTACCGCCACACGGGGCCGATCGCGCCGCCCGAGGCAGCCGATCGGGAGGCGGGGTGCCAACTCTACAGCCGGCACTGGATGGACATGGTGTTTCCGGCGAGCCGGCCGCGTCCGGAGGACCTTGCCGTGCGGCTGCGGGCCTTTGCGGCCCCCGGCGAGACCGAACCGGTGACCCTCGAAATGCTGGCCCTGCGGGACCTCGATGCGGTCTCGGTGCGGGTGGGGGACCTGGTGCGGGATGGCGCCCGGATCCCTGCCTCCGCCGTGCGCGTGTATCCGGTCCGCTGCCTGGACAAGCGCACGACGTATTCCGCCAAGACCTACGTCAAGGACCTGCCCGTACTGCTCGAAGAACGTCCCGCGGTGGACATTCCGGAGGGCGCCAGCAGGCGTTTCTGGCTGGACATTGCTGTCCCGGGGGATGCCGAGCCGGGGGTGTATTCGGGGACGGCCACCGTTTATGCGGGGGAGCGGGTGTTGCGGTCGGTGCCGCTGCGGCTGCGGGTGTTGCCGTTTGTGCTGCCGGAGCCCATCCCGGCCATTCTGGGGGATTACTACCGCGGTCCGGTCCTGGCCAGGACCGAGGAGCAGAAGCGTGAGTTCCTGGTGCGGGACCTGCGGGCCATGCGCCGGCAGGGAATGACCTCCGTCGGGCTCTGCTTCGGCCTGCCGGCGGATCGTGCGAGTCTGCGCCAGGATGGGGTCGACCTGGCCCTGGACGGATCCAGCCTGTTCGAGCTCTTTCTGGATACCTACCGCGAGCTGGGCTTTCCGGCGCCGGTGGTGATCCTGGCGGACTCGGGACAGCACTTTGCCTCCTCCCTGGGCCTGGTGCTGGGTACGACCGAGCACAACCAGGCGTACACCGGCTTCTGGCGCGCGCTGCAGGCCGCCTGCCGGGAGCGGGGTTGGCCGGAGTTGATCGTGCAGCCGGTGGACGAACCCGGGTGGCAGAGCGAAGAGTCCCGGGCCCGCAACGTCGCCCTGCTCAAACTCCTCAAGGCCATCCCGGGCATGCGCACCGAACAGGACGGCCCCGGCGACGCCTATTTTCACAACGTGGCGGGGCCCTTGGCCGACGTGTGGAACTACAACGGCAGCCTGGCGGAAGCGGGCGTCGTACAGCGCGCCCGGGAGGCCGGCCACACCATCCTGATCTACAACTGCGACGTGGAATCCTACCGCCCGGAGGTGGGGCGCTACGTCGCCGGCTTCTTCCAGCGGCGGGCGGGCATCTCGGGCTACTACAACTGGGCCTACATGTCCTTCTCGGGCAGCCCCTACAGTGATCTGGACTACAAGACGGGCACGTGGATGCACGTCTACCCCCCCTACGAGGACGAGGTGGGGGGACCTTCCACGGGTTGGCAGGGGCATCGCGAGGGGATCGATGACCTGCGCACCCTCACCCTTCTGGAAAACGCCATCGCAGCGGCGGAACGGGAGGGGGATGCCAGGGCCCGCGTCCACGCAGCCCGGGGTCGGGAGACCCTCGACATGCTGCTCGATTCCCTGGCCTATTCCCCGGCCGTGCGCAACCGCGCCCGCTGGACGGAGACCGGGAAGGACGGCGACGTGACCACCATCGGCGGGACCCTGAAACTGACCAACGGCTGGGGGTTCGAGACCTACGACGCGGCCCGCTGGCAGGTGGCCGTGGCCGCGGCTGAGATCCTCGCCGCCCTGGGACGGTGTTCCCCTCTCGATCTTGGCGTCGAGGCGGCAGCCGGTGTTGCTGCCGCGCCCGGAGTGCGGCGGATCGGGGCGCCGGCGGCTGCGGCGTCTGCCGCCTCTCCCGGCGGCGGCGGCGAGGAGCGTCATGTGAACATCCCGACCATCGCCGTGGCCCCGACGATCGACGGCGCCATCGGAGACGCTGCCTGGTCGCAGGGGGTCCGGGTGGGGCCTTTCGTGGGGATGAAGGGGGGCACGCCCCAGGCCAACACCGAGGCCTGGCTGGCCACGGACGGCCGGGAGCTGTTCATCGCCTTTCGCTGTCAGGAGCCGTTTCTGGACCACATCACCGCGGCTGTCGATCAGGATGGCGGCCCGGTGTGGCAGGACGATTGCGTCGAGGTGTTCCTGGACCCTGAGGGGAAGCGTTCGGGTTGGCGCCAGATCGTGGTGAACAGCCTCGGGCGCATGCGGACGACGGCTTCCGGCCCCGATTCCTGGCAGCCCGCCGTGCGCCGGGCCGCCCGACGGGGCGACGAGGAATGGTGCGTCGAGTTGGCCGTGGCCCTCGAGGACCTCGACCTTGCCGGGGACCTCTTCGGACTGAACCTGTGCCGGGAACGACGCCCTACGGAAGTCCTCGAACTTTCCTCCTGGTCACCGACCGGGGACCGCTTTGCCCGTCCGGAACGCTTCGGGACCGCAGTCCTGGGGTACTCCCTCCTGCAACGGGTCAGCGTCGGTTCCCCCGCCCTGGGGGAGAACGTGCTGGGTCTGCTCCTTGCCCTGCCCGAGGCGGGCGGGGATACCCCCGTCGAGGTGGGGGTGACGTGGCACATGGGGCCCGGCGGACGTTCGCGGCAGGCCGCGCAGACCGCCCGACTCGGAGCCGGCGAGCCGTTGACGCTGGAATTCCCCTACACGCTCGAGCCCGGTGACGCGGAACTCGAGATCGCGGTCGTCGTCCGACGGCCCGGCGGGGCAGCCCCCCTGGCCCAGCGCCACCTCCGGCTCTCCGTCCCGGAACCCATCGCGGTGAACGTGGACCCGCGTCTCTGCGTGACCGGAGGGTCCCCGGCTGCCGCGTCCGTGCAACTGCACGTCAGCGGGGCCCTCCGGGCAACCTGCCGCGTCGCCCTCCGGATCGTCAGCCCGGCCCCGGAAACCGTGATTGAGGAAGCATGGGTGGAACCCGAAGAACACACGCGCTGGACGATGGCCATCCACACCGGGGGACTCGCGCCGGCCAGGTACCGGCTCCGGGCGTGTCTCGTGGAGCAGGCGTCGGGGCGTACGGTCGTCGAGCGCGAATGCCGGTTGGACATTCTGGCGGACCCCTACGCCGGGTGGTGACGGGGACATTGCGGCCGCCGCGGCCGGCTGGCCGGGATCACGGCCGGATTCCCCGTAGGACCGGCGGTCCCCGACGGCCGGATTCCCCGTAGGACCGGCGGTCCCCGACGGCCGGATTCTCCGTAGGGCCGGCGGTCCCCGACGGCCGCAGACCCTCGCGACGCCGCCCGGAGACCGTGCGGCCTACCGGGGATGGACGACGCCGCCCGGGGAGCGTGCGGCCTACCGGGGATGGACGACGCCGCCCGGAGACCGTGCGGGGCACGGGACCGCCCGCGTCCTCGCGGGAATCCTCAGGGGCTGGTCACTCCGGCATGGGCAACTCATAGGCATCGAGCTGCCTGGGCACGATGAACTCCTCGAGTCCCACCGGGGCGGCCTGTTCCGTTGCCGGTTCCTGGCCTTCGCCGTTCCGGGCGGCGCGGTTCCGGAGGTGGAGCGTGGCCAGGGCAACCACCGTGGCCAGCACGAACACAACGATTGCCGCGCTCACCAGGAAGCCCGTCACGCTGAACGACCGCGGCGCTTCGCCCAGTCCATCGCCAAACCCGCCGGGGACCGGGGCAACCATCGTGCCGCTCTCGGTATCCGTGCCCGCCACGCGGAAACGCTCCGCCTCGCCGGATCGCATCCCCGCGGCCGCCGCCTGGGCGTCGAAAAGCTTGACGATCGGGGCCGCATCGACGTTGTACAGGGCACAGAGTTTCTCGATGTGGTTGCGGACATAGTACGGCTTCGGCAGAGCCGCCAGGTTGTCCCATTCGAGACTCTCCACGATGTCCCGGCTGACCCGTGTCCTGGCCACGACGTCTTCGACCAGGTACCCGGCATCCACCCGTGCCGACATGAGGGTGGATCCCGCCGTTGCCGCGTGTTCCTTCGTACCTGCCCGGCCCTGAGCGGCCGTCGAGCCATCGGGCTGCGCGCCCTGTATGCCCCGCGCCGCCACGACCGCCCGCCGCCGTCGCGGCCCGCCCGCCGTGGTTTCCCCCTCGATTGCCGCGCCCGGATCGCGGGCCGGGGAGGGAGCGGCAGCCGCCCCAGCAGGGACGGGCTCGGGCAACCCCTCCCCGGACTCCTCCGGCGCTGCCGCCTCGTCCTCTTCGGGGTCTCCTTCCCCGGGCGGCAGGGCCGGTTCCGCGGTCTCGACAGACTCCTCTCGGCCGACTTCGTCCTCCCGGGCGGGAGGGGGCGCCGCCAGCGCGGCGGCGGGCGTCGGTTCGGTCGCTGGCGGCGCCGGGTCCGGTTGCCGGGACGGGGCCTGCTCCCGCGGCTCGGTTTCCGGCTCCGGCGTCCCGGCCTCGTTGCTCCAGTGCAGCGGCAGGCGTTGCTGCCGTGTCCCGTCGCCGTCACCACCCAGCTTGTCCGCTTGTTTTCTGGCCATCACGGGGCCGCCTCATCCTGCCCGCAGCCGCGGTGCGGGTCTCGTCACCTGCTTCCCCCATCGTCGTCATCGTCGTCGTCAAAGGGCTCCCTCTCCCCATACTCGTCCCCTTCGTCACCGTCCGCCGGAGGACCACCCGTGCCCCCCGCCAGCAGGATCTCGCGCGGTGCCGTGCCGACCTGCGGCCCGATGACGCCGCGCTGTTCGAGAGTGTCGATGATGCTGGCCGCACGATTGTAGCCGATCCTCATGCAGCGCTGCAGATAGCTGGTGGTCGCGCGACGATCCCGCAGGATGATCTGGATGGCCTCCTGCACCAGGGTCTCGTCCTCCTCCGAGAGGGGCTCTCCGGCTTCGGCGGCGGCCGTCCCCTCGTCGGCGCCCTTGAGCACGGCCTCGTCGAACTCCTGCTCCCCCTGCGCCGCCACGAACTGGACGACGGCCTCGATCTCCTCGTCAGCCACCATCCCGCCCTGGTTGCGCTGCAGACCCGATGCTCCCGGCGGCCGGAACAGCATGTCGCCCTGTCCCAGGAGCGCCTCGGCGCCCTTGCAGTCCAGGATGGTTCGGGAGTCCACCTGGCTGGTCACCTTGAAGGCGATGCGCACGGGGAAATTCGCCTTGATGGTACCGGTGATGACGTTGACGCTGGGCCGTTGCGTCGCGAGAATGGCATGGATCCCCACGGCGCGGGACATCTGGGCCAGCCGGGTGAGGGCTGTCTCCACGTCCCCTTTGGCCGAGAGGATGATGTCGGCGAGTTCGTCGATCACCACCACGATGTGGGGCATCTTGGCGGGAATGGGTTCTCCGTTGTCGTCCAGGACCGTCTCCCTGGCCTTGGGGCGGCTGTTGAACCCCTCGAGGTTGCGCACGCCCACCTTGGCGAGGACCTGGAAGCGCCGTTCCATCTCCCGCACGACCCAGCGCAGGGCGAGAGGCACCTGTTCGACCTTCGAGATGACCGGTGTGATCAGGTGGGGCAGGTGCCGATAGCATTGGAACTCCACCACCTTGGGGTCCACCATGATCAGGCGCAGGTCCTCCGGCGTGAAGCGATAGAGCATGGACATGATCATGAGGTTGATGCAGACGGACTTGCCGCTGCCCGTGGCGCCGGCAATCAGCAGGTGGGGGGCCTTCATCAGGTCGAGGATGATGACTTCGCCGCTGATGCCGCGGCCCACCAGCAGGGGGATGCGGGCCTTGCTGTTTTTCCAGGCCGAGGACTCCATCAGGCTGCGCACGCTGACCGTCGCCGGGTTGACGTTGGGGACCTCGATGCCCACCGATTTGCGCCCGGGGATCGGCGTCAGGATGCGGATACTCGTGGCCCGCATGTCCATGGAGATGTTCTTGCTCAGGTTGCTGATGCGCTCGACCTTGACCCCGGCCGCGGGGATGACCTCGTACAGCGTCACGCGGGGTCCGCAGGTGGCATTGCCGACCTCGGCGTCGATCCCGAAGCTGTCCAGGGTCTCCTGCAGAATCGCCTTCTTGCGGGAAACCTCCTCCGGGTCGTCGCAGGCCTCGCTGGCGGTTTCCCGCAGCAGCTCGATGCCGGGGAGGACGTACTGCTGCCTGCGTTTGACGCTGCCGGGGGACGTGGCGGCGGGGGATGGAGGTGCGGCGGGTTGGGGTTGGCGTTCCGGTTCCGGAATCCGTCCCGGTTCATTGGTGGGGAGGTCGAGTTCCGGCTGGCGGTCGGCGCGTTTGTCCGCCTTTTGCCGTCGGCGTTCGGAGAGTGGGCTGAGGGGGCCGGTGTTGGTTTCGGGGCGGTCGGCGGTTCCCGGGGGCTGGGGGCCCCAGCGGAAGCAGGCCCGGATGGCTCCCAGGGCGATGTCGTGCCAGTCGTGGACCCAGAGGACAATCAGTCCCGCCAGCAGCAGAGTCGTCGCGACCAGGACGCTGCCGACGGCATTGAGCACGACCCGCATCAGCCCGCCATCGGGAGCACAGAGCCGTTGGCCAATCACCCCGCCCGGCAGACCGGCGATGTTGAGCCGCGTCGACCAGTCCAGACAGAACTCAGGCCAGACGCCCAGCAGCATGCTGCCCCCCAGGAGGGTCATGGCGATCCCGCCCCAGTAATCCCAGCGCAGCGGCCGCACCCCACGACGCCATACCAGGCGCCGCAACGAGGACACAAACAGCAGCACCGCTGCCGGATAGGCCGCAAAACCGAAGATCAGAAGCAACCAGTGCGAAAGGAACGCACCCAGCGCCCCCACCCAGTTGTTCGGATACACATCGCTGCGAATGCCACCCGACAGAATCTCCCAGTCCGCGGGATCATGGGACCCCGGCAACAGGCTGAGCAGGACAATCAGCGAGACCGCAAAGGCCAGCAGACGAGCCAGTACCACGCCCACCCGCGGCGGCCGCTCCGGGCCCCCGGCGTCAGAACGCGCCGCTTCCTGCAGCCCCCGATCCTGGGTTCGCCTGGCCAAAACCACCTCCGGGCTGAGCCCCTGTCAGCGGCACGACACCACGACAGTTGCCCACATTGTCGCTTCCCGACGCCGCCCCGGGCGCCCGGGACCGCTCCAAGGCCCGGCGAATCGGTCCCCGCCGCCACTGTCCCCGTGGCGGCGGCGGCGTTGGGACCTTGAGACAGCCCTGCCGGACGCCACCGGGGCCGGTTGAAGCATTGCCGCCGGGATACTATTGTGTGACATCGGTCTGACAGCAACCGCCTCCATCGTTGTTTTGCGGGTCGCTGCAATCCCGGGAGGACCCCGGGAGGGAGCTGTCTCCCCTCGGCCCGGAACCGGAGTTTCCGGAATGGCATTGGCGGACGCGAGAACCATCAAGTATCCCCTCCTTCTGGCGCCGGTTGTGGAAGCCGGGGACGGTGCCGATGACCTGCTCCGTGCCTACGTCGGCCCGGGTACCGGGGACATCCCGTCGGGGAGTGGCTGCCATTGGCAGGTCCTCGATTCCCCGGGGCGGGCCACGAGAATCCGCAACGGTGCGGCCGCGGGCCACGGCCTGGGGGACGCGGTACGGCGGTTTCCCCGGGTGCTGGTGGGCCGCCGGCATGCTCCCGGGTCGCCCTTCCCGATCTGCTGCCGTCTGCTGCAGACGGCCGTCGATACCCCGTTGAGCGTGTTCCCCGAAGGCGGGCGGCCGGCACCCCGGGGCCTGCCCCGCGGCAATGACCGTTTCTGGTATTCTCTGGCGGCGCGGGAGGATGCCGTGGTCATCAGCGGCATTCGCCTGGACGCGACATGGATGGGATTCCTGAGGAGCGTCAACACGCCGTCCCTGCGCGATTTGCTGCAGGTCTACCGCCCCCAGCCCCTGGATGCCTTCCTGGCGCCCAGCGGACGGGTCCATGCCCTCGGCGCGGGAAACCTGCTGCTCGAAATCATGCAGCACGCCGACGATCCCGTGCGCGTCAGCGGCTGGAGCGACGCGGAGGCGGTGGGGCCCGCGGAGTTGGAGCGGGCCATGAGCCTGGTCAATTTCCACGATCGCCAGGTGCGCAGCATCTCCCGGGACGTTGCCCCCATGGTGCAGACCCGCAAAGTGCCGCTGGTCACCAACTGCCCCGCCTTCCTGATCGAGGAAGTCCGCCTCTGTGACCATCTCTGCGGCCGTACCAGCGGCGAGAGTTTCCACCTCTATGTCGTCGTGGAGGGGGAAGTCACGGTCTCCTCCCGCGAAGGAGGCGGGAATCTCGGCCCCGGTGAAGTGGTGCTGATTCCCGCCGAGATGGGCGAGTACCGCCTCGAACCCGGGAACACCCAGCAGGCGCGCCTGATCAAAGCGGGATTGCCCGAATGAAGGGACGCAGGCTTGCAGGGGACACGCCACGGGGTGACCCGCATCCCCCCGGCGGCGCCGAACCGTACAGCGCCGGCGTGGACGGAAGCGCCCGCCGCAGCATTGTCGCGGCGAGTCTCTGCGCGGACTACTCCCCCGACGCCGTGACCGCGGCCCTGGAACAGGCCCTGGGGGTCCTCGGCGGCCTCCCACGCTTCGTACCCCCGGGAGCCACCGTCCTGCTCAAGCCCAACCTGCTGAGCCCACGCCCTCCCGGGGAGGCGGTGACCACCCATCCCGCCGTGGTGGCGGCCCTGGTGCGCCTCTGCCTGCAGGCCGGCGCTGCCCGGGTCTGGGTGGGCGACAGCCCCGCGGGGGACCACGACGAGGGACGCCTGTGGCGGGATACCGGCATGGCAGAGGCCGTCCCCGCGGCAGGGGGCGAGATGCGCAGTCTGCGCGGCGCGGTGACGCCCACCCGCTGCGGAAACCGCAGCGTGCCCGTGCCGGCCTGGCTGCCGGAGGTCGACGTCCTCATCTCCGTGCCCAAGCTCAAGACCCACATGCTGACCCTGTTGACGGGGGCGGTCAAGAACGTCTACGGGTTGATTCCGGGCCGTTCCAAGTCCCTGTTTCACGGGGAGTTCCCGTCGCCCCGGAGGATGGCGGGGTTTCTGACGGAGGTATTCGGGGTGTTCCGTCCGGCTCTGAGCGTCATGGATGCGGTGGTGGCCCTCGAGGGAGACGGTCCGGCCAACGGATCTCCGGTTTCCGTGGGCGTGCTGTTGGCGTCGACCGACGCCGTGGCGCTGGATGCCTGCTGTGCCCCGCTCCTGGGGTTGACGCCGGCGCAGGTGCCGTTGATCGCCGGGCCGGCGGCCCGGGGTCTGGGCATCGCCGAACCGGCCAGGATCGACCTGCTGGGGGACGGGGCGGACCGGCTCCGGGCGGCCCGTCTGCGGCGGTCCCGCGGACGGGCCCTGCAGCACCTGCCCGAATGGGCCTTCCGCGCCTGTACCTGGATGCTCACCTACCGCCCCGAGATCCACCCGGGACTGTGCACGCGCTGCGGCATCTGTGCCGAAACCTGCAGCCGGTCCGCCATCGTGCGCGACGCGAAGGGGCGCTACCGGATCCACCGGGCCGCCTGCATCCTGTGCCTGTGCTGCCTGGAATCGTGTCCGCACCATGCCATCCGGGTGCGTTCCCCGTTGCTGGTCCTGCTCCGCTTCTGGCGCTGGCTCCAGGAACGCCGACCGCCGCAGGAGGGCGCCTGATGCAGACCGTCGCCGGCAGCGGTTCGGCCTGGCGCCGGAGGACGGCGGCGTGCCCGGGGCCCCCGGATCGGCCGCAACGGGGTGGTGGTGCGTCATGAACCTGTTCGACCATGCCCGTGAACAGAGGCTCCGGGAAGAACAGCCCCTGGCGGCGCGGATGCGACCGCGCACCCTCGACGAGTTCACCGGTCAGGAACACATCCTGGCGCCCGGACGCCTTCTGCGCCGCGCCATCCAGGCCGACCGCCTCAGCTCCGTCATCTTCTACGGCCCCCCGGGAACGGGGAAGACCACCCTCGCCAGCGTCATCGCCAGGACCACCAGCAGCCGTTTCGAACAGCTCAACGCCGTCCTGGCCGGCGTCCCCGACATCCGACGGGTCACCGAGGAAGCCCAACGCCAATACGGGGAATACGGCCGCCGGACCATCCTCTTCGTCGACGAGGTCCACCGCTGGAACAAGGCCCAGCAGGACGCCCTCCTGCCCTGGGTCGAAAACGGCACCGTCCTCCTCGTCGGGGCCACCACGGAAAATCCCTACTTCACCGTCAACCGCGCCCTGGTCAGCCGCAGCCGCATCTTCCAACTCAAACCCCTCGAAAAAGAACACCTGCAACGCATCGCCCGGATGGCCATCGAAGACCCCGAACGCGGCTACGGCAAACGCCGCGTCCGCATCCTGCCGGAAGCGCTCGACCATCTCGTCGAGGTCGCCAACGGCGACGCCCGGGCCCTGCTCAACGCCCTGGAACTGGCCGTGGAAACCACCCCCGCCGACGAGGAGGAAGGCGCGGTCGTGGACCTGGCCGTCGCCGAGGAATCCATCCAGCGCCGGGCTGTCCTCTACGACAAGGAGGGCGACTACCATTTCGACACCATCAGCGCCTTCATCAAGTCTCTGCGGGGTTCGGATCCGGACGCGGCGCTCTACTGGCTGGCCAAGATGGTCTACGCCGGCGAGGACCCTCGCTTCCTCTTCCGGCGCATGCTGATCTTCTGCGGCGAGGACATCGGCCTGGCGGATCCCCGCGCCGTGACGGTCTGCGAAGCCTGCGCCGCGGCCTTCGACCGTGTCGGCCTGCCGGAGGGCCGCTACCACCTCGGCCTGGCCACCCTCTACCTGGCAACCGCCCCCAAGTCCAATTCGGTGATGGGATTCTTCGACGCCCTCGCCGCCGTGGAGAAGGAACGGGAGGGAGAAGTCCCCAGTCATCTGCGGGACGCCAGCCGGGACAAGGAAGGGTTCGGCCACGGCCAGGGATACCTCTACCCCCACGCCTACCGTGACCACTGGGTCCCCCAGCAGTACCTCCCCGACGACCTCCAGGGAAAGGTCTTCTACCAACCCGCAGAGGCCGGCTTCGAGAAAACCCTGGGCGACGACGTCCGCCGCCGCCGCGAAGCGCAACTGGCCGCCGCCGTCGACCGCAATGCCTGCGGCGCACCCCCCGAAATCCTGACCTTCTCCCCCCAGGACCGGGACGCGGAACGCTGGCTGGCACGGACCATCAGCGGCATCGGCGAACACCTCGCCGACCTGCGCGACCGACTCTTCGACCAGGCCGCCCCACAACGACACTGGCGCATCCTCGATCTCAGCGCCGATACGGGGCTGTTCACCTGGGAGGCCCTGCGGCGGGTCCCCGAGGGCGGCGTCTGGGCCCTCACCTCCACGGAACGTGCCACGGCGGCCCTGCTGCAGCGCGCCGCCCAGCTCCCCGAGGAACGACGCCCACAGGCGCTCAGCGGCCGGCTGCGCGACCTGGGCAGCCTGCTGGCCGATCACGGCGACGCCGACGTCCGCTTCGAGCTGGCCATCGGACGCAATGTCCTGCTCGAGGAAACCGACCGCACCGCCGCCCTGCGGGCCGTGGCGCGGAGCCTGGCGGCGGGGGGGGGCCTGACGCTGGCGGAGAGCGTCCCCCGCCATGCCCCGCGGCTCTACGACATGGTGGACACCACGACCCTCGGGGCGGAGCTGGCGGCCCGTCTGCGGCAGGCCGAGGAGGCCATCTACGACGATCCCGGCGACGCCATGGTAAACTGGGACGCGCCGGACCTCGAGGCATGGGCCCGGGCGGCCGGGTTCCGGGACCTGACGCTGGAGGTCCACACCGTGCGCACACCCCTGCCGGTGACCCGGGGCGTGCTCCAGCGCTGGTTCACGACCTCTCCCGCCGGCAGCCGGGCATCCTACGCCCAGCGCCTGGCTCTGCATCTGTGCCCCGAGGAGGTGGCCGCCGTCGAGGCCCTCTACCGCCAGAGCCTGGCGGGGCGGACCGTCCCCTGGCAATCCCGTACCGTTCATCTCCGGGCCACGGTGGGTTGACGGTTGCGAACCGGATCAGCGAGGCCATGTCCCCATGCCGGAATGCATCCGAATCTTCGGCGCGCGCCAGCACAATCTCCGCGGCATTGACGTTTCCCTGCCGCGCAACGCCCTGACCGTGGTCACCGGCCTGAGCGGCTCGGGCAAGTCGTCCCTGGCCTTCGATACCCTTTATGCCGAGGGCCAGCGGCGGTACGTCGAGAGCCTGTCGGCCTATGCCAGGCAGTTCCTCGACCGGTTGCAGAAGCCGGACGTCGACCGCATCGACGGACTCTCCCCCGCCATCGCCATCGAACAACGCTCCGCGGCCGGAAACCCCCGCTCCACCGTCGCCACAACCACCGAAATCCACGACTACCTGCGCCTGCTCTATGCCCACGCCGGTACACCCCATTGCCCGAAGTGCGGCCGCGAAATCCGCCCGCAGAGCGCCCAGGCCATCGCCAACCGGCTCCTCGAATGGCCCCCGGAACACCGCCTCGTACTCCTCGCACCCTGCGTCCGGGGACGCAAGGGAGAACACACGGAGGCCATCGAACGCCTGCGCCGGGATGGCTTCGTCCGCGCCCGCGTCGACGGGCGCATCGTGGCCCTGGACGAGGACATCGCCCTCGAACGGGGACGGGCCCACACCATCGATGCCGTCGTCGACCGCCTGAAGACCGGCGCCGTGAACCCCGGCCGGCTGATGGACTCCGTCGAACTAACCCTCCGCCTGGGCGAGGGACTCATGCGGGTCCTGGTCGAGGACGACACGGCGCCGGACGGCTGGCGCGAGGAACTGTTCAGCGAACACCTCGCCTGTACCGAATGCGGTCTCAGTTTCGGCACCCTCGAACCCCGGGACTTCTCCTTCAACAGTCCCTACGGGGCCTGCCCCGAGTGTCACGGCCTGGGAGAGGTCCACGTCATCGGTCCCGACCGGTTGGTCCCGGACCCCCGCCGAAGCCTGCGCAGGGGCGCCGTGCCGATGCTGCAGTGCGGTCCGAAACGCATCGGGCGGCATACCATGCGTCTTCTGGAGTGCGTCGCCGCGCACTACCGGTTCTCCCTGGATGTGCCCTGGGAGGAACTGCCGCCGGCAACGCGTCGCATCCTTCTCCACGGCAGCGGCGCCGAGGACCTCGATTTCGAGTACCGCCACCTGCGGCGCCTGGTGCGGGCGCGGCGGCCCTTCGAGGGCATCATCCCTCTGCTGCTGCGCCGCTTCCGCGAGTCGGAGAGCGAGTTGATGCGGGAACGCCTGCGCACCCTCATGACCCTCGAGACCTGCCCCTCCTGCGCCGGGGCCCGGCTCAAGCCCGAGGTCCTCGCGGTCACCGTCGACGGCCTCTCCATCCATGCATTCTGCAACCTGACCATCCGCCAGGCCCACGACCGAACCGAGCATCCGCCCCTGGCCGGAGAGAAGGCGGCCATCGCGGCGGACCTCCTCACCCAGATCCGCTCCCGACTCGGGTTCCTGAGGGACGTGGGACTCGATTACCTCACCCTCAACCGGCAGAGCAATACCCTCTCCGGCGGCGAAGCCCAACGCATCCGCCTCGCAACCCAGCTCGGCACCGCACTCGTGGGTGTGCTCTACATCCTCGACGAGCCCAGCATCGGCCTCCATCACCGCGACAATCAACGCCTCCTCCAGACCCTGCACCGCCTCCGGGACCTGGGCAACACCGTCATCGTCGTCGAACACGACCCCGATACCATCCGGGCGGCGGACTACGTGGTCGACCTCGGACCCGGCGCCGGCAGGCACGGCGGCGCCCTGGTCTGCGCCGGCACCCCCGCCGAGATCACCGCCTGCCCCGAGAGCCTGACCGGGCAGTTCCTGCGCGGAACACGGACCATTCCGGTGCCCCCTCAGCGCTGCCGCGGCAGCGGCGAGGTCGTCCGCATCCTCGGCGCCGCGGAGCACAACCTCCGTCAGGTGAACGTCGGCATCCCGCTGGGGACGTTCTGCTGCGTCACCGGCGTCTCCGGCTCCGGCAAGAGCACGCTGGTCCACACCGTGCTGCGCCGCGCCCTGCTCAGGCATCTCGGCCTGTCGACCCCGGAGCCGGGGCGCCACCGCGCCATCGAAGGAGCGTCGGCCGTGGACCGTCTGCTGGTGATCGACCAAAGCCCCATCGGCAGGACCCCGCGCTCGAACCCCGCCACCTACACGGGGGCCTTCGACGTTATCCGCGCTGTCTTCGCGCGCCTGCCCGACGCCCGCGTGCGCGGCTACCGCGCCGGCCGCTTCAGCTTCAATGTCAAGGGCGGCCGCTGCGAGGAATGCCGGGGCGACGGAGTGCGCCGCATCGAAATGCAGTTCCTCCCCGACGTCTACGTCCGCTGCGAGGCCTGCCAGGGAAGGCGCTACAACCGCGAAACCCTCGCCGTGCGCTACCGCGGCCGTTCCATCGCCGACGTGCTCGAACGGACCGTCGGCGAAGCCTGCGAACTGTTCGCGGCCATCCCGGCCCTGAAACGGCGCCTCGGGACCCTGCGGGACGTCGGCCTCGACTACATCCACCTCGGCCAGGCCGCAACCACCCTCTCCGGAGGCGAAGCCCAACGCGTCAAACTTGCCGCGGAACTGGCCAAAACCGGACGCGGCCACACCCTCTACATCCTCGACGAACCCACCACCGGACTCCACCTGGCCGATATCGAAAACCTCCTCGCCGTGCTCCTGCGCCTCCGGGACGAAGGCAATACCGTCCTCGTCATCGAACACAACCTCGATGTGATCAAGGTCGCCGACCACATCATCGACCTCGGCCCCGAGGGCGGCGACGAGGGCGGCGCCGTCGTCGCGACAGGGACCCCCGAAGAGGTCGCGGCATGCCCCGAATCCCATACCGGCCAGGCCCTGCGACGGATCCTGCGCCGGTGAACGCCGGGACCTCTCTCTCGCGCGCGTCTATAAAAAAAA
>JAFGRS010000196.1 GCA_016935045.1 Lentisphaeria bacterium
ACCGGGGTGCCGCCGGACCACATCCTCATCGCCGCCACCCACACCCATTCGGCGCCGGTGACGGTCTCCTTTCTGCCCTGGGAACACGACGCGGTCGTACCACGGCCGGACCCCGACTATCTGACCCGTCTCCGGAACGGGATCGTCGCGGCCGCCACGGAGGCCTGTGGGCGGGCCTGCCCCGCGGAGCTGGCGGTGACGTCGGCCTGGAGCGAAGGCGTGGGCTGCAATCGTCTGGACCCCGAGGGTCCGCGCGATCCCGAGGTGGGAGTGGTGCTGGTCCGCCGCTGCTCCGACCGGCAACCGTTCGGGCTGCTCATGGTGTACAGCATGCATCCCACCGTGCTGCACGAGGACAGCCGCCTGGTCAGCGCGGACTTCCCGGGATTCACGCGTCAGACGATCGAGTTGCGCTATCCCGGGTTGCTGACGCTGTACCACAACGGGCCCTCGGGCAACCTCAGCCCCCGTTACCATGTGCGGGGGCAGACCTTCGCCGAGGCCCGACGCCTGGGCACGCTTCTCGGCAACCAGGTGCTCGGGGCCCTCGGGCGCCTCCCGGAAGAGGCCTTCGTCCCCTCCCCCGCCATCGCCGCGGAGGTCTCACGCATCTCTCTTCCCCAGCGCCTGTTCTGTGCCCCCGAGGAAGCCGAGTCGGCACTCCGCAAAGCCCGGGACGAGTACGACCACCTGCGGCGCGCAGGGGCACCCCACGGCCCCCTGCGCACGGCCGAGTGCACGGTCTTCGGCGCGGAGGAACTCGTCACCCTGGCCCGGGCCCAGGCGGCAGGCAGGACGGCGGCCGTCCTGGCCGAATACACCCCCGTCGAAGTACAGGCGCTGCGCCTGGGAGACACCTGCCTGGCCGCGTTGCCGGGGGAGTGCTTCGTCGAGTACGCCCTGGAGGTGAAACGGCGGGCCCCGCGCACCTTTGTGATCGGCCTGGCGAACGGGGAATTGCAGGGGTATGTTCCGACCCCGGAGGCAACCGGCTACGAGGCGCGGCTGAGTTTTTTCCGTCCCGAGGCCGGGCGTTGCCTGGTGGACGCGGCGCTGCGCCTGGTGGCGGACCTGCGCCGGGAGTCATGCACGGCCGGATCGACGCGGCCGGACCGGCGTGCCGGCCCCGTGCCGGCAGAGGCCGGGGGAACGGCCGCATACTGAACGTCGCGAAACAGCCTGGAGCGCGAGTGTCCTCGCGAGCCTTGCGGGACGGTCGTGACTGTGACTGACCGTCCCGGGAGAGTCCGCACCTCCCCGAGTGTGCCCCGGGCCTCGCCCCGGCGGGCAACCGGAACGTCCGCTCGCGCTGCTCGCGGCGGCTCAGGGGGAGCTTCGCCCTCCAGCGACCGGCGCCGTCGGCCGATGGCGTTCCGGTTGTCAATGCTCTGTGCGGCCGGCAGTGAGGTCTGGTGCGCGCAGGGACGCGGGCGATCGGGACTTTTTCGAGACGATGAATGGTAGACGATTGGCATGGGTTCCGGCCATGGCCGGGCCCCGGGTGGGAAGTCACAGAAGCAGGAGAGAAGCGATGCCCCGGTTCAGAATCGGCGTCATGGTGGATTCCTTCCGACTGCCCATTCCACAGGGGGTTCGCAAGGCGAAGGAACTGGGTGCGGACGGCATCCAGGTCTATGTGGTGGATGGGGACATGCGGGTCGAATCCCTCGACGCCGCTCGCAGGGATGCCTTCCGCCGACTGGTGCGGGACTGCGGCCTCGAGATCAGCGCCCTCTGCGGCGACCTCGGCGGGCACGGATTTCAGTTGGCCGCGGAGAACGCCGCCAAGGTGGCCCGCAGCAAGGCCATTGTCGATCTGGCCGTGGACCTCGGCGTGCGCGTGGTCACGACGCACATCGGCGTCGTGCCCGCGGACCCCGCCTCGGAGACGTACCGCAACCAGTTGCTGGCCTGCCGCGAACTGGGACGCTATGCCGAGCCCCGCGGCGTCTGCTTCGCCATCGAGACCGGACCCGAAACCGCGACCCGGCTGCGTGCCTTCCTCGACGATGTGGCCACCCCCGGAATCGGCGTCAACATGGACCCGGCCAACCTGATCATGGTGCTCAATGACGACCCGGTGCAGGCTGTGTACGCCCTGAAGGACTACATCGTGCATACCCACGCCAAGGATGGGGTCCAGTACCGTCCCTGCGACCCGGTGGCCGTCTATGCCGCGTTCGCGGAAGGCGGCATCGAGGGACTGAACATCGGCGAGCTGTTCAACGAACTCCCCCTCGGCCAGGGTGCCGTGGACTGGGACCGCTACCTGGCTGCCCTGGAAGCCATCGGCTACCGGGGGTACCTCACCGTCGAACGCGAAGTCGGCGCGGACCCCGAGGCCGACATCCGCACGGCCGTGGAATTCCTGCGCGGGCGTGTCTGATCGCCGGCCTCCCGGGGCTTCAGGAAGGTCCCAATGTGGAAGGCGGTCTCTCGGAGGCCCTGAGCCGAAAGACCGCCTCCCGCCCTGACCATGCTGTGCCACCAGAATTCCGACAACAGCCCGTCAGGCCTCAGGCAACGCCGGGAAGGCTCGCGGTACGCTCGCGCTCCAGGACGGGGAAGGCTCGCGGTACGCTCGCGCTCCAGGACGGGGAAGGCTCGCGAGTATCATGGTGTCGTTGGCGGCGGGCCCTGCTGAGACATTGCAGCAGCCCTGGCGCTTCGGCTGGCACCCTTGGCGGATTGGCGTAGAGTATGGTTCCAGTGATCTGTTGTAGTTTCCCGGGACGAGAGAGAGTGCCCGCATCCGGGCCGTACACTCGCAGCTCAAGGAGAACGACCATGAAGAATCGCCGGTTCCTTGGAGCCTTCGTTGCCGTGGCGGTTGCCGTCGCGGTGTTCGTGGGAACGGGGTGCAGGAAGAAGGAACCCGCCCCGCAAGCCCGGGAATTGCCCGCCGTGACCCTGTCGTACGCCATCTTCTTCCCTGCCAGCCACATCCAGTGCAAGGTGGCGGAGGAATGGGCCGCCGCGGTCCAGGAACAGTCGTCCGGCAAGATCACCATCAACATCCACCCCGGGGCCTCCCTGCTCGCGCCGGACAAGACGTACGACGGAGTGGTCCAGGGCGTGGCGGATATCGGCATGAGCTGTTTTGCCTACACCCGGGGGCGTTTCCCGCTGCTCGAGGGTGTGGATCTGCCCATGGGGTATCCCGACGGCAAGACCGCCACGGCCGTGGCCAACCGGATCGTCAGCAAGTACAACCCCGAGGAACTCAAGGATGTCCACGTCCTCTACGTCCATGCCCATGGCCCGGGGATCCTGGCCAGCCGCAGACCCGTGAGTACCTTCGAGGAACTCAAGGGGCTGAAGGTCCGCGCCACGGGGCTCTCGGGCAAGATTGCCGAAAAGCTCGGTGCGGCCCCGGTGGGGATGTCCCAGAACGAAACCTACGAGGCCCTGCGCAAGGGCGTGGTGGATGCCACCCTCTGCCCCATCGAGACGCTGAAGGGATGGCGCCAGGGCGAAGTCATCGAGTCGGTCACCCGCATTCCCGGCATCGCCTATACCACCGCCATGTTCGTGGTCATGAACCGTGCCAAGTGGGAAGCCCTGCCGGCCGAATACCAGAACCTCCTCACCCAGCTCAGCGCTCAATACGCCGCCAGCCACGGCGAAGCATGGGACCAGGCCGATACCGAAGGACGCGCCTTCGTCGATGAACTCAAACGCACCGTGGTCGACTTCAGCGAAACCGACAACCAGCGCGCCCTCGAAGCCATGAAGCCCATCCTGGACGACTACGTCAAGAACACCGAGGCGGCCGGACTGCCGGGCGCCCGGGTCCTCGAAGACATCCGCGCCATGGTCCGGGATGCCCGGGCCCAGTAGGCGCCACCCCGCTGCAAGACTGCGCCGCGCAGGAACGACCCGGTGGACATGCATGCCGGCCTGAAACGTGTTTCCTTCGCCGTCACCCGGGCCTTTCGCCTGCTGGTGCGGGCACTGGCCGGAGTGGCCTGTGTCGGAACCATCCTGATGATGGCCGGGACGGTGGCGGACATCCTCATGCGGCGTCTGGCCCGGCGTCCCATTCCCGGCATGGTCGACCTGATCCAGATCGCGGCCGCGGTGACCATTGCCTGTGCCATGCCCTATACCACCGCGGTGAAGGGGCACGTGGCGGTCGAGTTCCTGTTTCTGCGCCTGCCACGCCTCGGGCGCCTGGTTGTGGACACGGGGGCCCGCCTCTGCGGGATCGCCCTGTTTGCGGTTCTCGGGACGGGTTGTTTCCGCCGCGGGGCGCAGCTCATGAGGGCGGGTGAGGTCACTCTGACCCTGGAACTGCCGCTGTTCTGGGTGTTTCACGTCATGGGTGCGTGCTGCATGGTGACGGCCCTGGTCATTCTGCACCACATGGTTCATCCGGGACGCGAGATGATCAAGCCATGACCCCGCTGCAGATCGGCATTCTCGGGTGCATCCTGATGGTGGTGCTGCTGCTGAGCAGCATGCCGGTGGGATTCGTCATGGCGGTGGTCGGGGGACTGGGTTTCCTCGCGGTGACGGGCAATCCCCACGCTGCCGGCGCCATGATGGTCAACGAGCTGCACGGTGTGTTCGGCAGCCACGGCCTGACGGTGATTCCACTGTTCATCCTGATGGGCCAGGTCGCGTTTCATTCCGGCTTGAGCCGACGTCTCTTCGAAGCCGCCTACCGCTGGCTGGGGCCGCTCCCGGGCGGCCTGGCGATGGCCACGGTGGGCGCCTGCACCGGCTTCGGCGCCATCTGCGGCTCGGGTCCCGCCACGGCGGCAACCATGGCCGCCGTCGCCTTGCCGGAGATGCGCCGGAGGGGTTACAGCATGGAGCTGGCCACCGGCGCCGTGGCCGCGGGGGGCAGCCTCGGCATGCTGATCCCCCCCAGTGTCGTGTTCATCGTCTACGGGATCATGACCGAGCAGTCCCCGGAGAAGCTGTTCATCGCCGGCATCATGCCGGGGCTGATGATCGCCGCCCTGTTCTGCGTCACCATCTACCTGCTCTGCACCCGGCGCCCGGCACTGGGCCCCCCCGCCGAACCCTTCACCCTGCGCCAGAAACTCGCCGCCCTGGGCGGCATCGTGGAGACGTTGATCCTCTTCACCATGGTCATCGGCGGCATGTTCTTCGGCTGGTTCACCCCCACCGAGGCCGCCGCGGCGGGCGCCGCGGGAAGCATCGTGCTGGCTCTCCTCAAGCGGCGTCTCGCCTGGGCCGGCCTGCAGCGGGCACTGATCGAGACGGTGCGCACCTCCTGCATGGTGATGGTCATCGTGGCCGGGGCCCTGATGTTCGGCCGTTTCCTCGCCATCACCCGCATCCCCGTGCTGCTGGCCCAGGGCTTGTCCGCCCTGCCCCTGCCGGCCGCCCTGGTCATGGCCGGGATTGTCGGGTTCTACCTGGTGGCGGGGTGTTTCGTGGACGCGTTGGCCCTGGTACTGCTGACCATTCCGATCTTCGACCCGGTGGTGCGCCAACTCGGTTTCGATCCCGTCTGGTTCGGGGTCATGATCGTCGTAATCACGCAGATGGGGGTCATCTCGCCCCCGGTGGGGGTCAACGTCTACGTGGTCAGCGGTATCGAGCGGGATGTTCCCCTGCAGACCGTGTTCCGCGGCGCGCTGCCGTTTCTGGGTGCCCTGGTGGTCAGCGCGGGTCTGCTCATCGCCTTCCCGGCCATCGCCCTGTTCCTTCCCGAACATGGCCCCCGGGCCCTGCGTTTCCTTGCCGCGGTGGCGCTCGGAATCGCCTTCCAAAGCCTGGCAATCGCCATCGCGGGACGCCTCTCCGGGTCCCGTCTGCCGGCCGGCAGGTCCACCGCGGCGGCTGTCGCTACGACGGCCCTTCTGGTCATGGGTGCCGCCACGGGCAGCGCCGTCCAGCCGTTCGGGGGGGTCTGGATCGGGCTTGGCGTGGCGGCATGCCTGGCCGTAGTCCTCGCCAGGCGCATCCTCGAACGGCGCTGGATCCAGCTCGCGTGGCCCATGGCGGCCTGCGCCGCGGCGACCGTGGCGGCGTGGGTGACTGTGGTCTCGAAGGCCCTGCCCGGGGCCGCGTTGCCGTAGCGGCGACGGGCATGGGTCTGTGCGGAAAGGTGTGCCTGCGGCGAGGGCAGCAACATGAGTCCCAACACTCCGGGCCTGTTCGAGCGCATTCTGTTCTGTACCGACTTCAGCGAGAACGCGGACTTCGCCTTCGACTACGCGTTGGATGCCGCCTGCCGCCGCCCCGGGTGCGTGCTCCATGTGCTCCACGTCATCCCGGAGCCGGATGCGCAGTTCTGGAAAACCTACCTCTACGAGGTGGAGGGGATCGACGCCAAGGCGCGGCGGGACATCGACGAAAAGATCGACCGAACCTACCGTCCCCGCGTGCCCCCGGAGGTGGACTTCCGGGTTGCATTCCGCATCGGCCGCGACTATATGAAAATCCTGGAATTCGCCCGGGAACAGAATGTCGATCTCATCATCATGGGCAGACAGGGCCACTCGGCACTCGGGTCGATGCTCTTCGGCAAAGTCACCGAAAAGGTGGCCCGCAAGGCCACCTGTGCGGTCCTCATCATCCCCTTTGATTTTGAAAAACGCCTGCAGGACAATGCGGAAAGGTCGCCACAACATGCCCCATGACATCGAATCATCCCTCAAGGAACTCATCGTCGAACGGCTTTTCCTCGATATCGCCCCGGAGGAGATCCAGAACGACGTCGAACTCGCCGAGTATGGCGTGGACAGCTTCCTCCTGCTCGAACTCATCGTCGCCATGGAGGAACTCTTCGAGGTCACCTTCGAACAGTCGGACATCACCTCCGACACCCTGCGGAGCGTCAATGCGCTGGCCGAACTGATCCGCGGCAAGCAGGCCTGAACCCCTGGCGTCGGCCTGGGCGTGTCGCGCCTCGCCGCTTCGGGATGGGGGCGCCACGTGGAACGCGCTGGAGACGAGGCCCCTGGTACCGGCTTCGGCCGGAATCCCCGGAGTGAAGAGTGGAACCACGGCGCCACGCGGCGCCGCGGCTCGGATCGTGAGGGTACCATGACCACGGCCGCAACCGTGTACCGCAATGGAGCCCTCGCCGCGCTGTTGTGCGCGGGGCTTCCCGCGTGTCGCGCGCAGGGATTCCCCCTGCCTGGCGGCGTCAGCTCCTGGCATGGCTTCGAACGCCATGACTTCGAGCTCGAAGGCAGGCAGGCCATTCTGGTCCGTCCCCGGCAGGCCGCACCCGGCAAGCCCTGGATCTGGCGGGCGCGCTTCTGGGGGCACGAGCCGCAGACCGATCTTGCCCTGCTCGAAGAGGGGTTCCACGTGGCCTACATGGACGTGGCGGGCCTGTATGGGGCTCCCCGGGCGCTGGAGTTGTGGGATCGCTTCCATGCCTTTGCGACGCAGACTCTGGGTCTGCATCCCAAACCTGCCCTCGAATGCATGAGCCGCGGCGGGCTCATCGCCTACCGCTGGGCCTCGCGCAACCCGGAGCGGGTGGCCTGCATCTACGCCGATGCGCCGGTCTGCGACTTCAGGAGCTGGCCCCGCGGCAAGAGCCCGGGGGACTGGCAGGCATGCCTCGATGCCTACGGTCTCAGCGCTGCCGAAGCCCTCGAGTACGCGGGGAACCCCATCGATGCGCTGGCCCCCCTGGCCGAGTGCGGCGTGCCCCTGCTCCACGTCTGCGGCGCCGACGACACCGTGGTCCCCGTGGCCGACAACACTGCCGTGCTCGAACAACGCTACCGCGAACTGGGCGGGACCATCGACGTCATCCTCAAGCCCGGCATCGGGCACCATCCCCACAGCCTGCCGGACCCGACCCCGATCGTGAGGTTTGTCCTGCGTCACACGCGCGAAGCCGGCCGCCATCGGGCCTACCGCCTGCGGGGGAATCTGGCCGGCTGCGGGGCACGTTTCCGTCAGGAGGGCCGCGGCCGAATCGTCTTCCTGGGCGGCTCGATTACGCAGATGGAGGGCTATCGCCCCCGGGTGATGCGGATGCTCGAGGAACGCTTCCCGCGGACCCGCTTCGATTTCGTCAACGC
>JAFGRS010000197.1 GCA_016935045.1 Lentisphaeria bacterium
CCCTCTGGAAGGTTGCGTCGCCGTAGCGTTCCGCGGCCAGCCGCAGGGACACGAAGAGGGCGTCGGGGTCGAGTCGGGTGATCTGGGTGTGGGGCCAGGCCTTTTCACCCGCCGCGTACGGGAGCAGGTAGTCGATGGCCTTGCGGATGCCGGCCCCGTGGCCGCCCTCTGCCTGCCAGAGGTCGATGCCCACCCGCTCCGCGAGCAGAGCCAGGTTCACCAGGTTCCGCGTGTTGGCGCAGCTATAGCCCCAGGATTTGGTCCGCGCCAGCTCCTGAGGCTGGGACCCATCCGGGCGGACCTGGGCGGCCAGCCGCCGGCGGGGGACGGCCTCGAGGACCTTTGTCGCGACATCGTTCCGGCCGGTGAAGAGCGCGTAGCAGGCGACCTGGGCGTCGTACTGGGTGGCGTGGTTGTTGCCGGTTCGGTCCTCGTCCCGCCCGTGGGGGCTTTCCAGGAGCCAGGTGAGGAAGGCGCCGAACCAGGCCACGAGGGCTGCCTGGTCGGCTTCTGTCCAGGCCGGGGAGTCCGCCAGCAGACCCACGGCATCGATGACATGAATCTGGCTGCCGGCGTCGACGATCCCGATGCCGCGGCCATCGCAGCGTCCGGGGATGGCCTGGGCATAGGTCATGTGGGGGTTCATCCGGGTGGCCGGGTCCAGGTACCACGTCCGCAGCAGCAGAGCGGCGCGTTCGGCGTAGGGGGGATGTCCGGTGTACCACCATGCCAGGGCCAGGGTGACGCTGTCCCGCATCAGGTCCCCGAAGCGGTCGGCGTCACCGATCCTGCGGCGTTCGGGGTTCATTTCGCCATCGCGGCGGATGTAGGGTTTGCCGTCGGCGCGTTTCGGGTCGGGCCACCAGTAGGGCCCGATGCTGGTGTAGTCATGCAGGTCGCCGCTGGGCGGCGGGGAATCCTTGTGGACCACGCTGTAGGGACCACGGCCCAGGGCCTCGTCCGCCTCCCGACGCAGACGCGCTACGGCGGGGAGCAGAATCTCGTCTCCGGAGATGACACGCCGCCGCAGAGCCGACAGCCGGGAAGCATCCAGCACAAACACCCTCGGATCCATGGGGAAATCCTCTTCACCTGTCCGACCGTTGGGTCCCGCCGTCACGAAAAGGACCGCCGTCAAAGCCGTCAGCAGAAGCCGCGAACCCAGGCCGCTCACGCGGCCGGCGCCCGAGCGGGGGGTCCGCCCGGAGTCGGACATCTTGATCCGGCGGAAGGAGAAGCAAACCCTTGGGGCGACGCGACAGCGGGTCCCGCGACCCGAGCGGGACCTGGCGCCGCTCAGCTCGTGGCAGCTACCGGTCATCATCCTCGTTTTCCGGTTCCGCCGGTGCTCTGAACCGCCGTGTACGGACGCCTGAGACTCCCTCTGCCCGGCCGCAGTCACCATGGTCAGGACATTGCGCAAGAGACCATCTCCCGGGAACCCACACGGATCGGGGTCCGTCCGCAGGTAACCTTCAGGGTTTGAGCCGTGTGCCCAGGGCCTCGAGGATGGCGACGGCCCGTGCGATCGCGTTCGTCGCCTCATCCGGAGTGTAGGCGTCTACCGGCAGCCCATCGGGGAGCCCGTTGGGATAGCGCGTGGCGATGTAGAACTTGTCCAACGCCGCACCGCCGGGTCGCCAGGCTTCGATGGCTGCATCATAGGAGGCCGCGTCGCGCAACAGGCTCGCTACGGAGTGACCGCGGACATCCTCCGCCCCGCGAGCGTAGAGGAATGCCTTGGCTGCCTTCCCGGCGGCCTGCTGGGCATGGAAGCAGGCCAGGTTCGGGTGGCCGGCCCGAAGCAGCACGGACGCCGCGTCGAGGTCCTGCCGTGCCTGAGCGAACCAGCGTTCGCCCTGGCGTTCAGGGGGTAGGTTCATAGAGCACCTTGCCCTCCCGCAGAAGCCGCCGCACGAATCCCCGGCTCTCACGCAGTTGTTCGAATTCCGCCGGGGTGTACACCAGAATGTCCATGTCCACCTCGGGCAACACCAGCCGGTACAGCTCTTCGACCCGGCTCAGAACGGGTTGGTCGGTCTCCTGGACGACGACCAGGTCCACGTCACTGCGTTCCCCGACCCGACCGCGTGCCAGGGAACCGAAGAGGATGATCCGCCGGACGCTCTCCTGCGCTTTCAGAATGGGGAGCATGCGGGCCAACTCCGCCTCGAGTCTTCGGCGGCGCTGGTCACGGCGCCGGCAAACGGACTTCTTATCGTAGGTTCGTTGCACGGAAGTCCTTTCGCGACGGGTCGGCATTCCGTTCCAATCTAGCATGGCGGTTTCCGGCTCACAACCGAGCCGGCTCGCCGCCGCTGTCGACCCAGGTCCGGAGGCACTCGGTGGTGAAGAGGAGGGGGTAGAGTTCCTCGTGGTACCACAGGCTGGCGAAATACAGCCCGATGGGCGCCGGCGGAGGGGACGGGTCCAGGTTTCGCCGCAGCCACCCGATGCCCCGCGCCGCGGCGGCCCGGCCTTCGAGCCAGAGTGCGGCGGCCGTGATGGCGAGGGCGGTTTCCTCGACGCTGGCCGGCACGTTCCGGTCACCGCCCCAGCCCCCGTCCGGGCCCTGGGCCCGCAGCAGCCATTCCAGGCTTCGGGTCATCCACGGGGCCGCTGGGAACTGGCCGGCGCGGATCCCTGTCGCCAGGGCCTGCAGCACCCGTGCCGTCCCGTAGACCGGGTTGCGATGGCCCGGGGCGGCCTGATTGCCGAACCAGAGGGGAATCCAGCAGCCATCGGGATGGCGGGCCCTGGCAAGGTACCGCACACCCGCCGCGATGCCGTCCCGCAGCCGCCCCGCCAGCCGCGCGTCTACCCGGGGCAGCCAGGCGCCGTAGGCACGGATGGCGTGGGCGGTGATGTCCGGGCAGCTGCGGTCGAAGGGGAGGCGTCCCCAGCCGCGGCAGAAGGTCGGCATGCCCCCGTCGCGGTTGGTCAGGTCCAGGAGCCAGGTCAGGCCGCGGGCGGACGCGGCCCGCAGGGCGGGGCTGGCGTCGTCCAGGCGGTGCAGGGCCAACAGGGCCCCGGCCGTGTCGTCGGCGTCGGGGACTCCTCCCGGCAGGTCGGTCCAGGCCCAGCCGCCGGGGGCCGCGCCGGTATAGGGATGCCGCGTCATGGTCTGCTGTCGGAGCAGCCGCTCCCGCAAGGCGTCGTGGTGGCCGGGCGGGAGGCGGGAGCCGAGGGCATTGACGCTGCCCGTGGTCAGCCAGGTGGAGAGGTTGCTGTCGATGGGCCAGCTTCCGTCCGGGCGTTGCCGCTCGAGCAGGAACGCGGTTCCCTCCCGGACCACGGGGTGCCGGGCGAAGCCGGCGGCGGCAAGACTCATGACCACGAAACCGGTCAGAGGCACCGCTTCGAGGAAGCCCCCCCCCGCGGGCTGCATCGCGCTCAGCCGTCCCAGGGCCGGACGGACCAACGGCCTCCGCCAGGGGACCCGCGGCCGGGGGCCCCGGCGGTGCCGCACCACCCCCATCGCGATCAGGGCCGGCAGCGCGTAGCTGACCACCGGCAGACCCAGCCAACGGAAGGTCTGCCGTGGCAGCAGGGCCAGCTCGAAGGGGAGTTGCGGCAGGTGGCGCCAGCACTCCGGGGACGGCCCGAGCATCCCCGACAGGGCACCGAGGGTGAGAATCGGCACGGAGAAGGTGCGATCGCCTCCGTAGTGATCCAGGACGGCCCCCGCCAGGGCTGCGGGCCGGGTGTCGCCGCAGCGTGCGGCGAGCCAGTCATGGGCGCGTTGGCGGACGCCGGCGGCAGCGGCGACGGGGCTTGCCGCCAGTGCCGCGGCGCAGAGGAGTGTGGTGCTCAGGTTCCCTTCGCTGGCGGGCGTATCGCCCCAGCACCCCGCCGCAGTCACGGTCTGGGCCAGCCAGTGTTCGCCGCGGCCGGCGGCGGCGCCGGCGGCCTCGCTGTCCAGTTGCCGGAGCGCGAAGGCAGCCACCGCGGTTGCCAGGGCGCTGGAGGAGAGGGACCCCGGCCAGCACCCCCGGGGGTCGCGGCGCCGGAGCAGCTCGGCACAGGCCCGGGCGAGGAGGTCTGCTGCGGCGTCCGGACGCTCGGGCATGCCGGTGAGGGGGTCCC
>JAFGRS010000019.1 GCA_016935045.1 Lentisphaeria bacterium
CCGTCTGATCCTCGGGAACCGGCTCGAAGGACCGCCCTTTCTGCACCTGCGCAGCGTCGCGTCGGAGCGCGCGGTCCTGCGGGTCGGGCGGCGTGAGAAGCTGCTGGCCTGCGTCCTGAACCTGGGTGGAGAGGCCCGGGGTGTGCATGCCGAGCTGGTGTTGCCCGAGGGGGTCACATGCCCCGATGGCCGCGAGCGTACCGTACCCATCCTGACGCCATCGGGTCATGACCTGATCGCCTGGACGCTGGAGGCGGACCGTCCGCTGACGGGAGAGGTCTCCGTGCGTGTGTCCGTCCCGGGCGGATCGCCGGCGCAGGCATCCTGCGCGGTCCGCTTCCTGCCGCCGGTGGCCATGGAACGGACCGGCTATGTGCCGGAGCCCGTCCCTGCCGTCACCCCCTACACCGCCCTCATGCACTACTGCGCCTTGTGGAAGGAAGGAACGCACTACGGCTGGGGACGCATCGAGCCCTGGCCCGAACGGCGTCCCGCCATCGGCTTCTACGACGAAGGGACTCCCGAGGTCGCGGACTGGCACATCAAGTACGCCCTGGAACACGGCATCTCCGGGTTCATCTACTGCTGGTACCGGACCGACCTGGAACCGGAGATCCACCAGATGCTCGGCCACGCCATCCACGAGGGCCTCTTCGAAGCACGCTACCGCGACCGCTTCCGCTTCTGCATCATGTGGGAGAACGGCTGCGCACAGGGAGTCCGGGACGCCGCGGACCTGCTGGACAACCTCTTCCCCTTCTGGATGAAGCACTACTTCACCCATCCCTCGTACCTGCGTCTGGACAACATGCCGGTGCTGTTCGTCTGGCGGCCCGAGAAGGTCGGGCCCCAGCTCGGCGGCGCGGAGGGGACGCGGCGCGCCTTCGATGCCATGCGCGAGCGTGCCCGGGAGGCGGGGTGCGCGGGGCTGCGGATCATCGGCTGCCTGGACCGCGCCAACCCGGTGCTGCAGCAGCGCCTGGCGGCGGAGGGTTGGGACGCGACCAGCGGCTACGCCCTGTTTCCGGCCCAACAGCGCATCGTGGGCACGGATGTCGAGGGCATCCCCTTCTGTGATCATGCCGAGGTCACGGCCCAGTCCCGGGCAGAGTGGGAAGCGCGCCGCGCCGCGGGCAGCCTGCCGGACATCCCCAACGTGATGATGGGATGGGACCCGCGCCCGTGGCATGGGCGTGCCACCCGGCTCTACCGGGCAAACCCGACGGCGGGTGCCTTCGAGGCGGCCTGTCGGGATGCCAGGGCACTGGTGGACGAGACCCCAACCGACGCCTGGTACCGCAACCTGGTCGTGCTCGACAACTGGACGGAGTTCGGCGAGGGACACTACATCGAGCCCACGTCGGGTACCGGCTTTGCCTATGTGAATGCCATCCGGCGGGTCTTCTGCACCTCCTGGGCGGAGGAAGGGGTGACGGACATCGTTCCGGAAGACGTCGGTCTGGCACCGCCCGAACGCCGCTACGCCGAGCGTCGGGCGTTGTTCGGAGGTTCGCCCTGGCGTCCGCGGGTGATCCGGGACCACCTGATCGGGTGGTGGTCGTTCGACGACGTGCGGGGGGAGATCCTCCCCGATTCCTCCGCCAGCGGCTTCCACCTCGTGGGCCGGAAGACCGTTCTGGCGCCGGGGCGCTCGGGCAAAGCCCTGGGCTGCGGCGAAGGATGGGCAAGCCATCCGGGGCATCCCCAGCTCTTCCCCCCCTCGGGGCTGACCGTCAGCGCCTGGTGCAAACCCTCCAGACCCGAGCAGAACGACCGCTGGCTGGTCAACACCGTGGGCGGTGGCAGCAATGGCTACCGGCTGGGGCTCCACGCGGGATGTGCCGTCTGGCAGGTCCCGCGCGAACTGTGGAGCCATATCCTGCGGGCCCCCAACCCCCTGCCCGTCGACGCCTGGAGCCACCTGGCCGCCACCTTCGACAACCGCTTGCTGCGGCTCTATGTCGACGGGAAACTCGTCGGAGAAATGGAACGCTCCGGGCTGTTGCGGCCCTCCGACGCCGACCTCAACATCGGAACATTCGCCGCGGAACGGGCCCGTTTCGAGGGGGCCCTCGACGACCTGCGGCTGCACGACCGGGCCCTGTCGGCAGCCGAGATCGAGGCGCTGTACCGGGCGGAGCGTCCGCAGCATGCCCTGCCACAGGTCCCGTAACCGATACGGCTCACCGGGAGGTCCGCCCTCCAGATCCGTACGCGCCTGGAAATCTGTATGCTGGAGGGCGAAGCTCCTGCTGAGCCGATCTCTCTCTATGCTGGAGGGCGAAGCTCCTGCTGAGCCGATCTCTCTGTTGTGACAAGGAACCTGTGGGCCGGCACACGGGCGTGACGACCGCCGACGACATGGCGCCATGCGGTTCGTCGCAACCGTGCACGGCAGGCAGGCAAGCAGGGAATCCCGGCCATGAAACGGTGGTGTGTGATGGGCATCCTGGGGAAGGCGTTGGTCGCGGCGGCGGCAGCGGCCGCGGAGGATCCCTCGCCGGCTTGGCCGGTCGTGTTGCGGGAGGGCTTCGCCGCGCTCCCGGATGACTGGCATATGAAAGCATTTGTATGGCAGGTAGAAGGTGGGGAAGCGAGGGTACGGTGTGCCGAGGGATCCCGGAATGAGTTTGCCTACCCGGTGTTGGCGCGGGTGGAGCGGGAACTGGCCGTGGAGGCCCTGGTGACCGTACGCGAGCGGGTGGCGGCGGAGGGGTGGAGTTTTGCCGGGCTGGCGATCCTGCAGGACGCCTCCAACTTCTGGCTTCTGGCGCTGACGGAGGGTCCTGACGGGTCGCGGTACATGGACTTCCTCGAGAACCATGGCGGTGTCTGGCAGGCGCAGAGCAGCGGTGCCACCCGTCTGCCGGTGATGCTCGAGAAGGGCCCCATGGCATGGGCACCGGGCCAAGCCTACCGTCTGCGGCTGGTGTTGCACCGGGATCGGGTCGAAGCCTGGGTCTGGGACGCTCCGGGGAGTCTGTTGAGCCAGGCTGCCTTCGGCCTTCCGGAAGGGGTTGTGGCCGTTCGGTCGGGGGTCCCTGCCCTGGTGGCGCGGGGTTCAGGGGCGGGGTTTCGGGAGTTGACGGTTCGCTCTCCGGTGACCGCGGCCGCCTCGCTGCCGGGTTTGGCGGTGGAGGAAGGTCCCGCCGGTACGGTCGCGATTCTGGTCTCGGTGCGCGGCGGGGCCGGTCAGCGGGGCGCGGCGCGCACCGCGACGGCGTTGCGGGGCGCCGGGTTCGGGGTCACGCTGCTGAACGCGGAACAGGTCTGCGATGCCGAGATCCTGACGGCGCGGCGCTTCCACTACCTGGTCATCCCGGACTGCCGGTCCTATCCCGCCTCCGGCGGCGATGCCCTTGCCGCGTACGCGCGCCAGGGCGGTCACGTGATCTTCCAGGGAGGACCGTTCCTCGACGACCCCCTCTGGCGCATCGGCGGAAGATGGTTGGGCAGGGCCGACATCGAGGCGCTTCGTTCCGCCACACCCGGCCGCCACGTGCCCTTTGCCATCGAGACAGGCATGGATCTCGGCGACTGGCAGCGTGCCACGGGCGACCGGGGAGCGGACGGCTCCTGGCAGGCGGCCGCGGAGGGTCCCGCTGGATCTCCATGCCTGGTGTTCCGGGCCGAAGCCTACGGGACCTGGGACGGGTACCTCTCGCCCCCCGTGCGTATCTATGGCGATGGCGACGATCTTCTTCTCTTTGACGCCCAGGGGGACGCCGCCACATCCCAGATCTCGGTCGAGATCCAGGAGGAGGATGCGTCCCGCTGGATCGCCACTGTCCCCGTGACCACAGCCTGGCGGCGCGTGGCGCTGCCGGTGGCGGAGTTCCACTACTGGCATGATTCCCCCACCAAGGCCACCCGCGGCCTGGGCAAGGATCATCTCCACCCCGCCGGGGCGCGTAGAATCAACTTCGGGCTCTCGGGCAGTCACACCCCCGCCGTGCCCGCCGGAGCCCATGTCTTCCGCGTCGCCAATCTGGGCAGCGCCGCCGACCCCGCGGGAGACGGCGAACCGGCCGGGGCGGAGTTGCCCAACAGCCTCGAGTCCATTTGGCCGCGCTACAAGGTCTACCCTCTGGCGGAAGAGGTTTCGCTGCAGGCCGCGACGGGGCTCGGGGGTCTTCCCGCGCAGGCGCCGGCCGCGACATCCGGGATGATCGCGGCAGTGCCGCGGACGCAGGGGCGTGGCTGGGAGCGTGGTCAGCGCTGGCGTTACCTGCCCCTCCTCGAAGCCCGGGCGGCGGACGGAGCGCAGCGGGGCAGTCCGGCATGGCTGCTGCTCAACCGTGACATGCCGTATGCGGGGAGTGTCCTCGTGGGTCTCGGCTTCGGGGGAGCGGAGGGTCTTGCGGACTCGAGGGCGTTGCGGGAGTGGTTGGTGGCCACGTTGGTCCGTATTGCGGAGGGGTGTTTCCTGACCGAGGCGGGCAGTGAGCATTTCGCCTACTGGCCGGGGGAGCCGGTGCGCCTGGGCTGCCGCGTGATGAACGTGGGGCGCCGGGCTGGCGCGGGCACGGTGGTGTGCACCGTGGCGGAGGCGGTCTCGGGGCGCGTGGTGTGGTCCGAACGGGCGGCGATGCGGGTCGATCCCCGTCGCGAAGTGATCTGGCAGGGGACTTGGCAACCCGATGCGGCGCCGGCCGCCTATCGCGTCTCCGTAGGCCTGCTGGGCGCGGACGGCAGCCCGCGGGACGAGATCCAACACGAACTCGCCGTGCTCGATCCCGATCCCGCCCCCGCCACCGACTTCATCACCGTGCGGGACGGCAACTTCCTGCTGCGCGGCGAACCCTGGTACCCGGTCGGGGTGAACTACTGGCCGCTGTACGTCGCGGGGATGGACCACGGTGACTACGGAGCGGGGTGGCTCGACCGTCGTTTCTACGAGCCGGAACTGGTGGAGGAGGACCTGGGGCGAATGGCGGCCCTGGGCATCAACATGGTGAGCATCCAGTCGGGGGACCCGGCCTTCCACCGCAACCTGCTGGATTTTCTGCGCCGTTGCGGGCCGCACGGGATCAAGGTCAACCTGTTCTGCGGTCTGGCCAGTCCCCTGGCCTTCCGGGGCGAGGCGCTGGCAGCCTATATCGAGACGGCGCGGCTGCGGGGAAACCCGACCCTGTTCGCCTACGATACCATCTGGGAACCGGGAAATTACGTTTTCTCCCAGGATCGCAGACCTGGCTGGGACGAGGCCTGGCGCGCCTGGATCAGCGAGCGTTACGGCAGCCTCGAAGCCGCCGAGGCGGACTGGGAGATGCAGGCGCCGCGGGACGGCCAGGGACGGGCCGTGTCGCCCCGGGAGGCCTGGTTCCGAGAGGAGGGGCCCTGGCGGGTGCTGGTGGCCGCCTACCGACGATTCATGGACGATCTGAGCAGCTCCCTCTGGGGAAAGGCGCACCGCGAACTCCGCCGCCTCGACCCCAACCACCTCGTCAGCTTCCGTCAGGGCAACACCCTGCCCCACGATTTCGTCTTCACGGGCACCCCCAAGCACATCGATTTCATCTGCCCGGAGGGATACTCCATCCGGCATACGGACGATGATGGTTTCGCGGCCGGCTTCATCACCCGCTACGTCGACTTCACCACCCGGGGCAAACCCGTGCTGTGGTCCGAGTTCGGGCGCAGTGTCTGGGACGGCGCGCGAATGGCCCCGAGCGCCGACGCCATCGTGACCCAGGGGGAATACCACGAACGCTTCTACCGCATGGTGCTGGAGAGCGGCGCCCACGGAACGGCTCCCTGGTGGTGGCCGGGAGGATACCGGGTGGGCGAACGCAGCGACTACGGCATCGTGAATCCCGACGGCACCCCACGGCCGGCGGCCCTGCTCATCGCCCGCCATGCGGAGAAACTCAAGACCCCGCGCCAGCGCCCCGAACCCACGACCTGGTTCGCCATGGACCGGGATGCCCACGCGGGAGGATACTGGTTCGTCGCCTTCCATACCGGCCGGGATGCCTATCGCGCCGCCCTGGAACGGGGCCAGGTCCTGGGCGTGCGCACGGCGGGAACGGGCACCACCTCGCTCGATACGCCCCTGATCGCCGTGGGCAACCGGCCCTGCAATGGGTCGAACCCGCCGAAGTACCTCAATGCGGAGTTCACCCGCCTGGCGCTGTGCGACAGCCAGGGCGTCTGGGTCGAAGCGGAGGACGGGGCGGAGATCCGGGTTCGGCGGGGGACCCCCGTGCGGGCAGAGGTCATGGTCGGCAACACGCAGGAGGCGGAATGGATCTCCGCGGACGCGGCGGGCGGCCGTCCGGGAGCGGTCTTCCTGGCCACCACGGCGGCCTCGGGGCTGGCGGGGCGGTGGCCGATTCCGGGGCGGGTGCCGTATCTTGGCGACGCGGATTTCGGCACCTTCGAGTTGGTGCCGGGGATCGACGCTCCCGTGACGATCGAGTTGGGGATGGTGGCGGCGGATCGGGCCTGGTTCGGCGAGCGGCGGACGTTTCGTCTCTTGCCTGTGGACGCCGAATAGGATGGCGTGATGGAGCCGCATCGGAGCCGGAAGCGCATGGATGCACGTCCCGCATCGAGGCCTGGGCGCGCGGGGCGGCGCCGGTGTTCCGCGGCGTGGGTGCTGGTGGCCCTGTTCCTGATGGCCTGTGCGTATGCCGCGGAGGTCCGCTGTTCCGTGTGCGGCAAGGGGATCCGGGGGCGTTACCTGCAGGCGGATGGGCAAGCCTTCTGCTCGCGGGAGTGTTACCGCAGGACCCTTCCCGTCTGTGCCGTCTGCGGGTCGGTCATCGAGGGGAAACACCTGCGCCACGATGGCAAGACCTACTGCAGCGACCGGTGCTTCGAACAGACACTGCCCAAGTGCAGCATCTGCGGGCAGCCGATGCGTCAGTCGGTCACCATCAACGGGCGGATGTACTGCCCTGCCCACGCGGAGTTGCCACGCTGCACGGCCTGCGGCCTCCCCGTCGCCGAAAGCCTGCGCCTGCCGGATGGCCGACTGGTCTGCCCGGAATGCCATCCGCACCTCGTCTTCGAGACTGCGGATGCCGAGAAGCTCTACTACCGGGCGGCCGCCGTGCTGCGCCGCATCGTGGGCAGGGACCTGCCGCTTCTCCCGCCCCTCGAACTCGCCGGCCAGGACCTCCTTCCGGTGCACCAGGGGCTGGACCCGGGCACCAGCGTCCACGAACAGGGACGCTACGTGCGGGAGGTGGAAACCACCGCGGTCAAGTTCTTCGGCCGAACCCTGCGCGAGGACCGCCGGGTCAGCCGCAGGATCGTGATGCTGTATGGCCTGTCCGAGTCCGCCTTCCTCGGCACGGCGGCCCACGAATTGGCGCACAACCTGATCTCGGAGTGGTACCCCCGCTTCGACCGCGAGGCGCCGGACTGGGCCGAGGAAGGTGTGTGCCAGTATGTCGCCGCGTTGGTGTGCCGGCGTCTGGGTCTGGAGGACCGCCTGAAAGAGATCGAGGCGGCTCCCGATCCGGTGTATGGCGGCGGCTACCGCAGCCTGCGCAAGCTCTTCGGCCCGGATGACTGGCAGGCGCTGGCGAATTGGCTCGAGGCAGGGGATTTCGCGGCCCTGCAGAGAGTCCCCTGACGTTGGCTTGCCGCAGATCGGGGGCATGGCGCAGGCGGAATGCCAAGCGCCCGGGATGACGCCGAGTCGGCCTGTGGGGTCGGCCGTCTGCCTGTCGCCGAACGATGGCAGGCACGCACGCCGCTGTCACGGCAGAGGTTGGCGCACCGCTCAGACCGCCGGGAAACAGGCCACCCCGAACCCCCATCCTCATCGCCCTCCGCCGAGCAGCCAGAATCTCGGTGCCGGCGGATTCTCCGGTCCACACTTTGCAAAGTGTGGACCAGCCTGTTCCGGACCGGAACGGCAATGGGACAGGCTGGCATTGCGCCGCGGAGGCGTCTGGTCACGCGGTGTCGACCGAGTCCGTGGTCCACACTTTGCAAAGTGTGGACCGGCCAGTTCGGTCAGTCCCGGTCGTGTTCAGGCCAAGGGGATGCAGGTTTGGTCTTGGTGTGGTACGTTGCGGTTGGCATGGGCACGAGGTGACGCGATGAAGCGGTTTGCGGCGATGCTTGTCCTGCTCCTTTCGGCCATTCTGGACAGTACGGGAGGGGAGGGTGAGTGGTTTTCCGCTCCCGGTCCCAACCTGGCCCGGGGGAAGGGGTACACGTGGAAGCCTGCCCCAGGCTACTCCCACTGCACCGATGGGGGGGATGCGGTGCAGCTGACGGATGGCGTCTACACCTCGGGGTACTTCTGGACGCAGGCAGGCACCGTTGGCTGGACCCGGGCCGTTCCGGTCACGCTGACTCTGGATCTGGGGGCGGTGGAGCCTGTCGCGGGGGCGTCCTTCCACACCGCCGCCGGCGTGGCGGGCGTGATCTGGCCGTTCCTGATTCTGGTGTTGGTCAGCGACGACGGCCAGGCTTGGTACCGGGCGGGGGAACTGGTCGCTGAGACCATCCGGAGCCGGCCTCCCCCCGCGGAGGGCTATGCCGTCCATCGCTTCGCCGCGGCCGGATGGCGGACGCGAGGGCGCTACGTGCGCTTCATGGTCGGGCAGACTCCCTACTGCTTCGTGGACGAGATCGAGGTGTACGGGGGCGACCCGGAATGGCTCGCGGCGCCGCGGCAGGACAAACCCTTTACCGACGAAGCGACGATCCGCGAGGAACTCTTCGTGCGTCCCCAGGTTGCGCTGGCCCTCGAATGGCGCCTGCGGCACGACCTCGATGCGGTGGCGGCAGCGATCGAGGGGTCCCCCCTGGAGGCGGCCGCCAAGGCACGGCTCCTGGGGCGCGCGGGGGAGATGAAGACGAGGATCGACGCCCTGCCCGAGCCCCCCGTTGCGTTGCGTACGGTGCTGCCCTTCCCCGGGTTGCATGAGGAGATCCTGGCGCTGCATGCCCCGGTGTTGCGGGCCCGGGGGCTGCCGCGCCTGACTCTGTGGCATGCCAACCGTTGGGAGGCGCTGCATCTGCTCGACTTCCCCGCGGCCGTTCCGCCCGAGCCGCCCACCCTTGACATCACGATGATGCGGGGCGAAGTGCGCGGCGATGTGCTGAACCTGACCAACGCGGGGGATACGCCCCTGGGCGTCACGTTGTCCTGCCGTGGGCTTCCGGGCGGGGATCCGCCGGAGTACGCGAACCTGTTGGAGGTGCTGCACACCGATACGCGGGACCGGGTGCCGGTGGCGGCGGCCCTGGTGCCGGCCCGACGGGAGGGAGGGAGATGGTCGGTAACCGTTCCGGCGGGGTGCGTGCGCCAGGTCTGGCTGTCGCTGGACCGTCCGCCGGCGGAGCTTCCGTCCGGCGACTACGCGGCGACGCTTCGGGTCGAGGCGGAGGGCATGCCCGCCAGCGAGGTGTCGCTGACATTCCGGCTGGTGGAGGCGGACTTCCCCACGGAGACCACGCTGGCCCTGGGAGGCTGGGACTACACCAACGGTGCAGCCGCCTATTACAGAGCACCCGGCAACCTGGATTCCCTCCTGGCGCTGCTGCGCGACTGCTACGTGAACACGCCCTGGGCCACCAGCGCGGTGGCGCCCAGGGGCATGGAGTTCGACGCGGCCGGCGCCCTGGTCAACCCCGAGGCCCTCGACTGCCGTGCCTGGGACGAATGGGTCGAGCGCTGGGCCGGGGCGCGGAACTACTTCGTGTTCCTGTCGGTGGGCCGGGCATTTCGGGAGGAGCCCGCCGGGACGCCGCGTTTCGGTCGCATGGTGGGAGACTGGTTCCGGGCCTGGGCGGCGCATGCATCCGGACAGGGGGTCGAGCCGTCCCGGGTGGGTGTGCTGCTGGTGGACGAGCCCCACGATCCCGGTCAGGACGAGGTGATCATTGCCTGGGCCCGGGCGATCCGCGCCGCCGGGACCGGCATCCGCATCTTCGAAGACCCCACCTACCGCGACCCCACCCAAGGGTCGCCGGAGATGTTCGCCCTCTGCGACATCCTCTGTCCCAACACCCCGATGCTGATGGCGGAGGGGGAACCCTTCCGGAACTTCTACCTGGACCAGCAGGCCCGGGGGCGGACCCTGTGGCTGTATTCCTGCAGCGGCCCCGCCAAACGACTCGATCCCTGCGGCTATCACCGCGGCCAGATGTGGTGGGCGCTGCGGCTGGGCGCGTTGGGCTGCCACTACTGGGCCCTGGGGTGCGGCGGCGGCATTGGGGATTCCTGGAGGGCCTATGCCCAGAGCGGGGTCGAATATGCTCCCTTTTTCGTGGGACAACACGAGGTGGCCCGCGGCAAGCACATGGAAGCCGTACGCGAGGGCGTACAGGACTACGAGACGTTCGTCATGCTGCGTCGTCGGGTCGAGGCGGCCCGGGCGGCGGGCCGTGCCCCCGACCTGGTGGCCCGCGCGGCGAGCCTTCTCGAGGAAGGCCCCCGGCGCGTGACCGCGACCCTCACCCCGAAGGCCACCGCGTGGGCAGGCGCGGCCGACCATGCGGTCATGGATGCGGTGCGTTGCGAAGCGCTGCGGCTCCTGGAGGCCCTGGGAGAGCCCTGAACACCGACGCGCGGGTTCGGCAAGGCGGGGTCCGGACCCCATGGCGGAGATCCGCTGTCCCAGCCAGGCCGAGGGGGCTTCGCAGCCGGCACGGGTGACACGGTGCGAGGTCGGGCCGGAGATGGGCGAGGCGATGGCTCGGGAACCGCACCATACGTGCTGCCGTGCCGGCGCAGGCCGGGCCAGGGGACGGATGGCGGCACGACACAGGAACGGAGGCAATGACCATGGGAGACTACGCGATCCGGGCCATGGAGGCAAGAGACCGCCTGGAGGTCGCCGAACTCGTGTGCCTGTCCACGAACTACTGGTACCAGGCACACGGCCACCCCCCGATCTTCACGGCAGGCCCTGCCACCACCACCTTTCACTTCGACGTCTATCACGCCCTTCCCGGCAGTTCCGGCATCGTGGCCGAGGACAGCGCCACCGGACGCCTGATCGGTTCGTGCTTTCGACACATCCGGCCCACCCACGTCTCCCTCGGCATCATGAACGTGCACCCGAATCACTTTGGCCGGGGCGTGGCGGGCGCCCTGCTGCGGAGCATCCTCGCCACCGCGGAGGAACTCGGCAGGCCGGTCCGCCTGGTGTCCAGCGGCATGAACCTGGATTCCTACTCCCTCTACACCCGCGCCGGCTTCGTGCCACGCTGTGCCTACCAGGACATGTTCGTCGCGGTGCCGGCAGGGGGGGTGGGTGTATCCCTTGGCGGTGGCGGCCGGGTGCGGGAAGCGCGTCCCGACGATGTGGCGCGCATGGCGGCGCTGGAGATGGAGATCAGCGGCATCCGGCGGGAGGGCGACTACGGTCATTTCATCGAGAACCCGGAGGGCGTCTGGCACGTGACCGTGATGGAGAGTCCCCGAGGCGGCCTGGACGGGTTCCTGGTCTCCTGTGCCCATCCGGGGTGCAACATGGTGGGACCCGGGGTGATGCGAACCGATGACGCATGCGCGGCGCTGCTGGCCGCGGAACTGGACCGTCACCGGGGCCGCTCCCCCGTCTTCCTGCTGCCGGTCGAGCACAACAACCTTGTCCGTCAGGTCTACGGCTGGGGCGGCCGGAACTGCGAGATGCACTTCTCCCAGGTCCGGGGGGCGTTCACTCCCTACCGTGGGATCAACATGCCGACCTTCATGCCGGAGACGGGATGAGGCGGAGAGGCGGCCCGTGCGGTTTGCCGTGTTGCGGTCCGGGTGAATGGTTCCGAAGCGGAGGGTACGGCAGTGCGGTATCTGTGTGGTGTTCTGGCTTGCGCGCTGGGTGCGGTGTCATCGGCGGCGGAGGCGGTCGGTGCGCGTCCCTACGAGCTGGAGTGGGCGGGGCGGACGGAGGACGACCACCCGCCCCTGGTGGGCTTCGAGGACGACCTCGAGTGGACGGTCAGCGCGGAGGATGCCGAGGCCCGTTTCGAGCGCACCCGTGAGCAGCAGATCTGGGGTCGCTCCGTGGGCAAGCTCACCTATCGGGGGACGGGTCCGCGGCCCGTGGTCAGGATCGTGCCGGCCTCCCCCCTGCGCGTCCGAGCGGGGTTCGACGCGGTCTCCTGCTGGATCTACGGCAACAACTGGGCCTGGGTGACGGATCGGTCCACGCCGCAGGTGGAGGTGAAGCTCCTTTTCGACGCCGCCGATGGGAGTCGGGTTACGGTATCTCTGGCGCGGGTCCGCTGGAAGGAGTGGTTCCTGTGCCACCGCCGTCTGACGGGAAGGGACGCGGAGGCCTTGGCCGCGGGGGGCGCTTTCGTGGGAATCGAGGTTGCCGGGGGACGGAACTCCGAGGACCGTGTGCTCTATTTCGACAACGTGGCCGTGTTCCGCGAGGAGTTTCCCGCCCTGGAGTTCGAGCCCCGTCCCGAGCGCGGCATCGCCATGCTGCCGGGGCAGGGGACGGGTACGAACACGGGACCGGGGAAGCTGCCCTTTCCCACCCGGGAGGAGACCATTCTGCCTGCCGGCGCGACCCCGGGTTCCAGCTCGGGCTGCCGCCGTGACGGTGCGGCATTCGTGTTCGAGTACCGTGGCGAGGACGGGATCCTGACCTACCGCTACGAGCCGGCGTCGGGCACATGGGACGACATTGTGGCTGCCTGGGAGGGTTGCGGGGGCCCGTTTTCTCCTTTGTCGGACGGCGGGATCCGGTTGGCTGGCGAAGAGGGCCGGGCGCTGCCGCCGACCACGCTGCGGCCCCTGGGCGCTGCGGCCCTCGAGGAGGATACGGTCACTTCCCGCTGGCTGGCGGAAGCCGACGGCGTGAAGGCGGAGGTCACCTATCGCCTGCGACTCTGGGGCAAGAGCCTGGTCGTGGACACGATCAGCCGGGGAGGACATGTGGCCGAGGTGCGCTATGGCCGGGCACGGGACCTCGAGAACCCGCGGCTTGTGACGCTGCCCTACTACGACTACGGCGGCAGCAGGCCCGCCATCGTCGTGGCCGGAGAGGCAGACAGCCCCCTCTTCCTCTCGGGACACACCGACTGGACCCTCTCCAACGGGAGTGTCCCCTGGGCCGAGAACGACGTCTCGGCACAGGCGGGGGTCGCCTACCAGGGCGGGGTGCGGTACACGCCGCGCACGGATGGCCTCCGCAACGACTGCTACGAGAGGTTCTTCCTCACGGTCAGTCCCCGCTTCGAGGAGACCCTTCCCGTGATCCCCAACCCGGTCTCGCCCTGGAAGCGCGTGACCGGCAGCGGCGTCTGGCGCGCCCATGGGGCATCCGACCGGCAGCGCGATCGGGAGTTCTGGCGTCGGGCGCACCGCCACGGCATGCGGCACGTCATCGTGACGGACCACGAGACGGGCTGGCGGGACGGGGGAGAGAGCTTCACCTTCCGGACCCGGGCCGCCCCCGGCAAGGGCGGCGATGAGGGTCAGTATACCTATGCTCGTTTTATGCAGGATGAACTCGGCTTCGTCTACGGTCCCTACAACAACTTCACGGACTTTGCGCCGGTGAATGAGTTCTGGACGCCGGACCTGATCTCGCGCACGCCGGAGAACCAGTTGCAGGGCGCCTGGGCGCGTTGTTACGCTCCCAAGCCGGCGCGGGCGGTAGAGTACTGCGCCCGGCTGGCGCCCCGGATCCAGGAGAAGTTCCGTTTCAGCACGGCCTATTGCGATGTGCACACCGCCGTGACACCCTGGGGCCGTGTGGATTACGATGCACGCGTGCCGGGTGCGGGGACGTTCGCGGCGGTCTTCTACTCCTTCGGCGAGATCATGCTGCTGCAGAAGCAGGCATGGGGGGGGCCGGTCTACTCCGAGGGCGGCAAGCACGCCTTCTACTGCGGTCTGACGGACGGGAACTACGCCCAGGATCAGGCCTACCGGATCCCGTACAATCCCTGGCTGGTGGACTTCGACCTGCTGCGGCTCCACGACCTGTGCTGCAACTTCGGGATGGGGAATCCCGGCATGTTCTACGGGGAGAGGAAGGGCCTCGGCGGCAACGCCGCGGAGGTGGAGCGTTCCGTCGATCGCTTTCTGGCCGCCACCGTGGCCTTTGGCCATCCCGGCTTCCTGGTGTTCGAGGGCGGATACCGCAACGCCTTGCGCAGCTACTACATGGTGCAGCAGCTGGCGTCGCGCTACACGCAGGCCTCCGCGGTCTCGATCCGCTATGTGGACGCGGACGGGGTGCAGCGGGACACCTCCTCGGCGCTGGCGTCGGGGGCGTTCCGGCGCAGCCAGGTGGTGGTGCGGTACAGCGACGGGACGGTGGTGGTGGCCAATGGACACGAGACCGACGTGTTGCGTACGCAGGTGGACGGCAGGGCCCTCGAACTGCCTCCCGCCGGGTATGCGGGATGGACCGCGGACGGCGCCATCGAGGTCTACAGCGGCTTGGTGCAGGGGCGCCGTTGCGATTACGCTCGCACACCGGAATACACCTTCCTGGATGGTCGGGGGGCCGAGACCCGTTTTCCCGCCGCGGCGGGTTCGGGCCTGTCGGTTTGCCGGGGAACGGATGGCGGCTGGGAAGTGATCCCCTACGAGGGTTCGGATTGCGGCTTTGCCGTGGACGCCGCTTCGGCCGTGGCGCTGGACTACGACGGACGGGAACTGGGCCCGGCCGAACTGCGCCGTTCCCGCGGCTTGACCTTTGTGCTGCCCGTTCCCGGCGCCTTCCGCTACCGCCTGGCAGCGGGCGCGTCGGCAGCCGGCGTGGCCCTGACGTCCCCGCGGACGGAGGCGGTTCCCGGTGAGACCGTCTCCGTGCGGGGGGCGCGGCCGCATCAGGTGAGGGTTCCCGAGGATGCCGTGGCGGGAGAGCGTTTCTGGGCCCAGTGCGAGGGGGCATGGATCGACTTCCCGGTGGTGCCGCTGGCGGAGATCACGGCTCGTCTGCGGGGGGACGTGTTCGCCGCGGCCCTGCGTTCGAACCTGGCCGATCCGGCCGAGGCGCGCGTGGCGCTGGCGGGGCAGGAGCAGAGGGTCACCCTGGTCCCCGGAGAGGAGACGTCCGCGTCCTTCGACCTGGGGCCTGCCCGGGGGGAGGACTTCGGGGCGCTGGCGTTGTCGGTGGCTTCGGGGGGTCTCCGCTGCAGCCGGGAGTGGGGGATGACGGTGCGCCAGGGGCACCTGCCGCTGGCCCTGCCGGAGCACTTCCGGGCGGGCATGCGGGAGGGGGATGGGGAGGAGACGTTTGCGCTGGGCATGTCGGGCGCCTCTGCCAGTCTCCGCGACGAGTTGGTCTGCGGCGGGGTGACGCGATCCGGGTGGTTCATGCATCCTCCCTGGCAGGGAGGAGCCTACGGCCTTGTGTTCGCACTCCTGGACCCCGTGACGCTGCCGCGCGAGCCCCGCGCGGCCTTCCGCGCCGAGGTGGGCAAACTCGACGGCAGCGATCTCGGGGACGGGATCTGGTA
>JAFGRS010000198.1 GCA_016935045.1 Lentisphaeria bacterium
CGGGGCGCGGCCCTCCGCGCACCATCCCCTCTCCCCGGTACGGGGCGCGGCCCTCCGCGCACCATCCCCTCTCCCCGGTACGGGGCGAGACGGGATCGACCGTCGAGGGCGCCGGCCCGGACCGGGATGCGTCTGTTTTCCGGCCGCCCTCGCCCCCATCCGTGACCGGAAAACACCCCCCGGCACCCGGATCGGGGTGCGTCTGTTTTCCGGCCGTCTGGGTCCAGAGTGACCGGAAAATGCCCCCCGGAAGGCACCCCACCCGGGACACCGTTTTCCGGACGTCTGGGTCCAGAGTGACCGGAAAACAGTCCCGGAAGACCAAAACCGAGCAATCCCGGCCGCGGATCAGTGCCCTGGGAAACGAAGTGACACCACTCTCGGCCTGGGGGTGCGCCGTCCTCGGCGAGAGGCAGTACCCCGGGGAGCACGGGCTTCGTCGCGGACCCCTGTTGCTGTCGTCCCGCCGTTCCCAATGAGGAGGATGCAGGACGGGGCTCACCTCGACGAGCACGAGGGGACCTCTGGCAAGCATGGCGCCCGAGGGTACGGTATTCGCCATCGCGCAGAGGCCGCCGCCCCGAAGCTGGAGCCAATGGACATGAGACGTTCCGACCGTCCGGCCTTCCCCGCCTTCTCCCCCATTCGTGTGCCGTGGCGCCTCCGGGTCCTGCTGCTTTTCCTGGCCATCCTCTGCGCCGGGACGCTGCGTTCGGAGCAGGCTGCCGTCCCGGCGCCCAGGCCGAAGTACGAACTGGTGCTGAACGCCGACCGACCCGAAGCGCGCTACCGGGTCGGAGAGACCGTCGTCTTCTCGGCTGACCTAAACGTCGACGGCCGGCCGGCGCAGGATCTCGCGTTGCCCTACACCCTACTGCTGGACGACGTTGCCACTGTCGACAAGGGCGACCTCACCTTCGCCGACGGCAAGGCACAGGTGACCGGCACCTTCACCAAGCCCTCGTTTCTCCTCCTGGCGGTGACCCTGCCAGAAGGGACAGCCGCCCGCCGGACCGTCCTGGCGGGAGCCGGCTGCGACCCGGAAGAACTGCGGCCATCCATGCCGAAACCGGGTGATTTCGATGCGTTTTGGGAAGCGAAGAAGGCGCAGCTCGACGCGATGCCCTACGCACCGGACCTCACGCCCGTCCCCGCCTTCACGGACGATGCCATCGAGACCTGGGAAATCGTCCTGAGCAACACCGCCGGAACCAGGATCTACGGTTATTTCGCCAAGCCCAGGGGCGAGGGCCCTTTCCCCGCCTACATGGAGGTCCATGCGGCGGGCGTCTACTCCCTCAACCCGACCACGCTCGCCGCCTACGCCCGACGCGGCGTCATGGGAATCAGCATCAACCCCCACGAGATCCCGAACGGCAAGCCCAAGGAGTACTATGCCGAGCTGAAGAAGGGCGCCCTCAACGGCTACCCGCACTTCGGCCGCGACAGCCGCGACACGACCTACTTCCTGCGCATGTTCTGTTCCTGCTACCGCGCCGCCCGGTACCTCTCCTCGCGTCCGGAGTGGGACGGGACGCACTTCGTGGTCTGGGGCTCGAGCCAGGGCGGCGGCCAGGCCTTCGTGACCGCCGGGCTGTGCCCGCAGGTGACCGCCTTCGCCGCCAACGTGCCGGCCCTCTGCGACCACACCGGCCGTGAATGCGGCCGCGCCGCCGGCTGGCCCCGGTGGGTCGAGTACGTGGACGGCAAGGCGAATCCGCGGCAGCTCGAAGCCTCGCGCTCTTTCGACGCGGTCAACTTCGCCTACGGTATCCGAGCCAAGGCCCTGGTGTCGGCCGGGTTCATCGACCGCACCTGCTGCCCGGCGTCCGTGTACGCCGCCTTCAACGTCCTGCCCGGACCCAAGCGGATGTTCGATACACCGCGTCACGGACACGAACACGCCCCCGAATTCGCCAAGGTCCGACTCCGGTTCATCGACGCGGAACTGGGACTCGCGACCGCGGAGTAGCCTCGCCTGCCGCCCGGGCGTTCCACTTGCGCGCGGCCTGCGATCCACACGATGAGGCCTGGAGGGCGAAGCCGTTTCGACGCGGGGGTGCGTCCGTACACCCCTTGCCGAAGGCCCTGAGCCGGGTCGAAGGGCTCCTGCTGAGCCGTTTCTCGACCTCTGCGGGGGTTGACTGAGGCATTGCCGACCCGGACACCGGACATTGCAGATTTCCCCGCATGGGAATACCCTACCACGGACCGCCCGCGGCCTCGCGGGCATGCCTTGGACCGCCCGCGGCCACGCGGGCATGCCTTGGGCCGTGGAGACGGCTCGACGCCGATCTGCAGCGGACAACCCAGGAGTCCACACCACAATGAATGCGATCCTCATCCTGGAATTGGACGACGACGCCACCAACGGGGTGGAGATCGAGGACGGCAAACGCTACGTCCTTGGCCGCGGCCGGGATGCCGACATCATTCTCGATGACCCGGGGCTTTCCCGGGCCCATGCCGTACTCATCCAGGATGACACCGGCGCCTGGACGATCCGCGACAACGGCAGCAGCAACGGGACGTATCTCAACGGGCAACGCGTCGAGCAGGCGCTGCTGCGCCCGAACGATCTGCTCGCCGTGGGCCAGTCCCGGCTCCGCTTCCGCGCCGCTCCCGAGCCGGCGGGCAAAGATACCGGCGGCGGCGCCGCCGCGGCTTCCACGCGCGGCAAACCGGTCCTGCTCGTCACGCCGGACGACGAAGGGGAGGCCCCCGCCGTTGCCGCCCAAGCCGCCGGTGGCCTTCAGCCCCCC
>JAFGRS010000199.1 GCA_016935045.1 Lentisphaeria bacterium
AGGTCACGGGTGATCCAGGAGCACTCGGGGCGGGCCAGGATGTCGGCCAGAGCAGGTTCGCCGACGGCCAGGGGGCGGTAGTCAAGGTATGGCGCGTACTGCGGGTGCCAGGTGCGCCCTTCGGCGTCCTGTTCCACGTAGAGCATGCGCCGGGAGATGGTGCGTCGGTCGCCCGAGGGCACGAGACTGGCATCCTGGATGGCGTGTTCGAGGTAGAAGAGCACGCGCGGCGCCATGCCGGGGTCCCGGTCGTCCACGAGGATCGTCCCGCGGCGGAGGAGGTCCCGCTGGCGTTCGAGGGTCAGGTCGAGCACGGCATCGAGGAGGGGATGCCCGGGACAGACGAAGGCGGCGAGGGGCTGTCCGGGCGGCGCGATGAGGCCCTTCTCGAAGGCGATGCGTTCGTAGCGGGGCAGGACGGGCTCCCCGGCGCCGATCTGGCGGTCCCTATGGCGCACCGGGGCGGGAACATGGGTGATCTCGTAGCGGTGCGGTTCCCGCTGCCGCGCGCTGCCCCCGAGCCGTGAGAAGGCTTCCAGGAAGAACGACTCGATGTAGTGGGGCTGGAGCCGGCGGGCCTCGGCGCGCTCCATGTCCTCCCGGACGCGCGCCACCCGGCTCGAGTCCATGACGTCGGGCGCCAGGGCCCGGTCCTCGAGCAGATCCTGGAGGCGGGGGCGGTCCACCCCGTTCTCGATGGCCCGGGTCAGGCGGGCCCGCACTTCGGGCTGGTCGCCGTAGCGGATCGCCTCGATGAGCAGATCGCGCAAGGGGCGCCCCTCGAACTGCAGCTTGCCGAGCACGTCGAAGACCTGCCCGCCGAGGGCATGGCGGGCCTCTTCCAGCTTTTCGAGCAGCCTGCGGTAGACGTCCCCCTCGCGGGTCTCGTCCGCCACCAGGTTCCAGAGATGGCACACCTCCGTCTGCCCGATGCGGTGGATGCGGCCGAAGCGTTGCTCGATGCGGTTCGGGTTCCAGGGCAGGTCGTAATTGACCATCAGGTGGGCGCGCTGCAGGTTGATGCCCTCTCCGGCGGCGTCGGTGGCGAGGAGCACCTGGACCTCGGGATCGTGGAGGAACCGTTCCTGGGCCTTGCGGCGGTCCTCGCGGCCGATGCCGCCGTGGATGATGGAGATCGCCTGGGGGCGTCCCAGGAGCGAGCCGATCTGCCGTTCCAGGTAGCTGAGGGTATCGCGGTGCTCGGTGAAGACGACCAGTTTCTGTCGGGGAGAGGGGACCGGCGGAGGGATGGGCCCCGCGCCGTAGGGGGCGGGAGACTCGGCCACCTCGGCAGCCAGGGCCGTCGGGGTGAAGATCTCCCCCAGCAGGCGGGCCAGTTCCCGCCATTTCGTGTCCAGTCCGCTGCGGCGGACGTCGGCGGCAAGGGATTCCAGTCTGGCCAGGGAATCGATCTCGATCCGGAGTTCGGCGAGGGTGGCGGCGGCCGTGGCCTGATCGAGGACCTCTTCCTCGGCGGCCTCGATCTCGTCCTCGGGCGCCTCTTCGAGATCCTCTACGTCATCGTCGTCGAGAACACGCACGGTAACGGCCGGGACTGGCATTGTGCCGCCGCGACGAAGAAGCTCCAGCTCACGCATCCGCTTTTCGAGGCGTTCCCGCCGGCGCCGCAGGGACTGGTAGATGGCTTCCGGAGACGAAACCAGGCGGCGTTGCAGGATCGTGAGGGCGAAGCCGACCGTGCGCGCCCTACCGTCGTTCCGGAGGGCCTCGGCGCGGTTGAACTCCTCGCGGACGTACTCGGTCACCTCCCGGTAGAGCCGCGCTTCCTCGTCGGAAAGTCTGTAGGGGACGGTGTAAGCGATGCGCTCGGGGAACAGGGGCCGGCCGTCGAACCTGAGCAGCTTCTCCTTGACCATGCGCCGCATGAGGTCCGAGGCATCGATCTGGTGGACACCGTCCCGGAACCGGCCCTCGAACCGGTCGCCATCGAGGAGAGCCAGGAAGAGCTGGAAGTCCTCCTCCTTGCCGTTGTGCGGCGTGGCGGTCATCAGGAGGAAGTGGCGCGTCAGGCCGGAGAGAAGTTCCGCGAGGCGGTAGCGTTTCGTGTACTTGATCTCGCCGCCGAAGAAGGTTGCGGAGAGTTTGTGGGCCTCGTCGCAGACGATCAGGTCATAGCGGCAGTCGGGGACGTCGAGTTTCCGCTGCACGTCCTCGTTGCGCGCCAGCTTGTCCAGGCGGGCGATGGCGAGGTCGTTTTCGAGGAACCAGTTCCCGGTGCGGGCCGCTTCGAGCTTATCGTTGGTGAGGATCTCGAAGGGCAGATGGAAGCGACGGGAAAGCTCGTCCTGCCACTGTTCGGTGAGACTCCCCGGGCAGACGATCAGGCAGCGCTTCAGATCCCCCCGGGCGATGAGTTCCTTGATCAGCAGTCCGGCCATGATCGTCTTGCCCGCGCCGGGATCGTCGGCGAGGAGGAAGCGCAGGGGTTGGCGGGGCAGCATGGCCTCGTAGACGGCCGTGATCTGGTGCGGGAGGGGCTCCACCAGGGAGGTATGGACGGCGAGGACGGGATCGAAGAGGTGGGCCAGGCGGATGCGGTGTGCCTCGGAGACCAGCCGGAAGAGGCCGCCGTCCCCGTCGAAGCTCCAGGGCCGGCCCTGCCGCACCACCTCCAGGCGGGCTTCGTCGTGGCGGTAGAGGAGTTGGTTGGCGACGCGGCCCGAGGGGTCCTTGTAGGTCAACTCCAGGGCCTCGGAGCCGAACCACTGCACCGCGACCACCATGACCAGGGCATCGGGCAGGATGCCCCGCAGCGCCGCGTTGGGCTGGATCTCTTCGAGCTTGCTCATCCCTGTCTTCCCACCCCCGGACCCAGGCAACGGATTCACCCGCAACCCGGCCCACCGGGGGCGGAAGGAATGTAGACGGGAGAGAGACAGAACTCCAGTTCGGCGCCAGGCGGGAGGAAAACCCCACCTGTCCCGCAGACATTCGCCGGTTCCAGGGCTGCCGTGTGCGGATGTGGCGGGTCCTACCCCTTGACGGCGCCGAGTTGGATGCCTCGGACGAGGTAGCGCTGGAGGAGGACGAAGAGGACGATCATGGGCACGACGCTCATGGTGACGGCGGCCATCAGCAGGTTGGTGGTCTGTCCGCGGGTGGAGTCGAAGAACAGCAGGCCGATGGGAAGGGTGTACTTGTCGACGGTCTTGAGCATGACGAGGGGCCAGAAGAAGCTGTGGTAGTTGCCGATGAAGGTGAAGATGGTGAGGGTGATGAGGCCGGGCCGGCAGAGGGGCAGGATCACGTCCCAGTAGACCTGCCACTTGCTGGCGCCGTCGATTTCGGCGGCCTCGTCGAGGCTGGTGGGGATGGTGAGCATGAACTGGCGCAGGAGGAAGGTGCCGAAGGCGCTGAAGGCGGCGGGGAGGATGAGTCCGACGTAGGAGTCCACCAGGCGCAGCTTGATCATGATCTGGTAGTTGGGGATCATCATGACCAGTCCGGGGAGCATCATCGTGGCCAGGTAGAGCAGAAACACGCGATCCCGTCCGCGCCAGGGGATGCGGGAAAAGCTGAAGGCCGCCAGGCTGCTGGTGAAGACCTGCAGGAAGGTCACCCAGGCGGCGATGAAGATGCTGTTCCAATAGAATCGCGCGAAGGGGATGACGTGAAAGACCTCGCCGTAGTTCCCCCAACGGAAGTCGAGATTCATGGGGAGCCAGGCATCCAGGCCGACTTCATCGAGAGGTTTGAGGCTGGTCAGGATCATCCAGACGAAGGGCAGGGCGAAGGTGAACCCCAGGGCCACGAGCAGCAGGTGCAGCAGCCCCGTGCGCAGGAAGCGGGAGGCGGAACTGCCCGTGACCGTACCGGCCGTGCCGCGCCGGGCCGCCGGCGCAACAGGCTCGAAGCTGGCTTCAGTCGTTGACATAGCGGCTGCCAAACTTCCAGTTGAAGAGCGTCACCGTGAACACCATCGCGAACAACACCCAGGCAATCCCCGAGGCATACCCCAGACGGCCCGTGCTGAAGCCCTGGGTATAGATGAAGTAACTCAGGGTTGTCGTCGAGCCCGCCGGGCCGCCGTTGGTCATGGTGCGGGCCATCTCGAAGCCCCCCTGCAGCCCCCCGATGACGCTCATGATGAAGATGAAGAAGGTAACCGGGGCCAACTGGGGCCAGGTGATGTGCCAGAAGCGCTGGAAACGGCTGGCGCCATCGATGTCCGCGGCTTCGTACAGTTCGGCGGGAATGTTGCTCAGGCCGGCCAGATAGAGCAGCATGTTGTTGGAGCCGATGGCGCCCCAGAGCCCCATGATCATGATTGCCGGCTTGGCCCAGTCGTAGACGGAGAGCCAGGCGGGGGGTTCGAGGCCGTCGGCGGCCTGTTCCGGCAGTCCATAGGCGACACTTCCCAGCCCCAGGAGTATCAGTTGGGCAAGCATCAGGAGCAGGGCCAGCATGAAGGCGTCGCCGAAACCCTGTGACGGCCGGGCCGGGAAGTCCCGCCCGCGCAGGCATTCGGCGATGATCAGACCCAGCGCGACAGCCAGGGTAAGCAGCCCGACCACGCGCCCCACCGGGCGGTGCGGACAGCACAGGGCCATTGCCACGCAGGGCGCCAGAAGCATGGCCAGCGGCAGGGCCGCGGCCGCCGTGCCGAGGGCCCCGTCCCGGGACATGCGCAACAGCCGGGTGAGGCCCCACAGGGCCAGCGCCACGGCGAGGGCCAGACTGACGGCGAGACCGGCGCGGATCACCCCCGGAGGAGTGGCGTTGATGGCCCGCCCCAGGGCCAGCAGGGGACGCGCCAGGGCGTTGTTGACCGGTCCATTGGACGGATTGTACAGCTTCTTCCACAGGATGAACACGGCCACGCCACTGGTGAAGTGCGGGATGAAGAACACGGTGCGGTACAGGGTGGATCCCCCCAGCACGCCCCCGAAAAGCATCAGACCCGCAAGGCCCGAGAGCAGAATCACGAAGGCGCCGGCATGGAGCCCCACCAGGCACAGGGCCGCGACCGACAGCAGGAGTGCCGCCGAGACGATCAGCCAATGCCGCACCCTGGGGGAGCCCCCGCGCATGTCCTTGGAGAGCAGCAGTGCGGCTCCGAGGCTGCCGGCGATGGCCAGGGGGATGTTCATCATCAGGAACAGGGTGTTGCCGAGGTACTGGTAGAATTCGCCGTCCCGGAGGAGGCGGAGGAAGTTGCTGAGGAAGGCGAACTGGATGGGTTCGTTCTTGAAGGCATTGTGCAGTTTGAGGTCCCAGTTCGTGAAGGCGAGGAAGAAGCTGAAGACCAGGGGGATGACGGTGAAGGCGAGAAACCCGAGGATATTGGGGGACAGGAAGGCCAGCCCCAGAAGGGTGTTGCGCCGTTCCCGTGAAAGGGGCTTGCCCATGCCGCTCACTCCGCCCATCCCATGACCTGGTAATATCTGCGATGGAAGGGATTCTGAATGAGATCGAGGGGCACCTTGCGGCCCTGGGCCCGGAGGGCGTCGAGGCGGGCCTGGGCGACGCACAGGCGGTCATACAGAGGTTGCTTCTTCGGGTCTTCCCGCAGGTTCTGGGCGATCTCCGCATTGACGCCTTCCTGCATGGCCCGCACGGCCTCGGGAGCGCTGCAGCGATCGGAAAGGAACTCCTCGGTGGCCTTGTTGATGATGCGCGACGCCTCGGTGTTCAGGATGAAGGGGGAGGTGCTGTAGGGGATGGCGATGTCCTGGGCCCGTTCGGAGAACATCTCGTGGCAGCCCCATTCGGTGCGGCAGTCGGCCATGAGTTCGTCGTATTCGCGGCGGAATTCGGCCAGGGCCCGGCGGTAGGCCGGTTGGTCCATGCGCAGCGGGCAGGGGGGAGCGGGCAGGTCGGCCGCGGCGATGGGTTGGTCCCGGTCGACGGTGTCGGTGACGGTATAGAATTCCGGCGCGAACTCCGCCACGTTCCGCCGCAGTTCCTCCTTGCCGTAGGGGAAGTAGGCCGTCAGGTCGGGGAGCATGGCGAGGGGACGCAGGTAGGCCTGGGTCAGGGTGTACTTGGGATTCGGGGGCAGGGCGTCGGCATCGCGCACGATGTTCATGTTGTAGTCCTCGCTCGCCAGGTAGGCAAGGAAGTAGACGGCCAGATCGCGGTGGTTCCCACCCTTGTAGACGGCGGCCGCGCGGGTCCCCGTCGCGGCATTGGGGAAGCCGCCGTGAGGGAACTCGACCACGTCCAGATCGAGTCGGGGCATGCCCTTCTCCCGACGGTTCTTCTGGAAGGTGCGCAACTGGATGAGGCCATACCGGCCGCAGGGGAAGAGGGCGTAGTTGCCGCTGTTGAAGAGCTGGATGGTGCTGCCGCCGTAGCCCGACTCGGTGGCGAAGGAGTCGCGTTCCGCCAGGGTGGGCAGGATGTGGTCCTCGTAGGTCCACTTGTAATAGAGTTCCAGAACCCGGACCATGCGCGGGTCGTCGAGGATGCAGGCCGTCAGGGTCTCGTTGTACTGCGACAGCCCCAGGGAACGGTGCATCTGCTGCGTGCTCAGGTAGGGCACGAGGAAGTGCCGGCGGGGTTCGTCCGGACGGTTGGCCGCGGCGCAGAACCGTTTGCCGAGGTCTTCGAATTCCTCGAAGGTCCAGCGTCGGCTGGGGCAGGGCAACCCATACTGGGTGAAGGTGTCGCGGCTGACCCAGAGCAGGTGTACGTAGACATTGCAGGGGAAGGCATACTGGCGCCCGTCGATGGTGATCTCGGGCCCCATGGCCTCGTACGTCTGGCTCGGGTCGAACCCCAGTTCGAGGGCCCGCTCGGTGACATCCTCCAGGATGCCCACGGCCTGCCGGTAGGTCATGTTCGCGCCGCCGCAGTGCCCGATGATATCCGCACATACCCCGCTCACCCCCTGGATCACGATCTTGTCCGAGGCGACGTTCACCATGTCCAGGCGGAGATCGAAACGCGGGTAATCGTGCTTCTGCAGCCAGCGCTGAAAGGTGCTGACCTGCACCTCCCGGGCCGGGTTGCTGTCCGTCACCCAGTATAGAATGGGGACGCTGCTGCGGACCGCCGGATTCAGCGACCGCGTGAACAGGCTGGCAGCGACGAGCACAGCCAGGATTGTCGCGAAGAGGTATTTCATGCGAGGAACCGAATCTCCCTGCACCGGGCGGCACCCGCATCGCCCCGGCACGCAGCCCCGCTGCCGACAACCACAGCACACGACTGTACCCTTCGCGCCGCCGGTCGTCAACCGCCACCGTGCCCGGAGCAGGGCTGTGTCAAGATCCGGCGAATCGCTTCCCGCCGCCACTGTCCTTGCGGCAGTGGAGCGCCGATTCGGGGTGAGGGAGCGCGGCTTTTCGCCCCCTCCCCGCCCTCCGATCGGCGCTCCACCGGGACAAGCCCGGCGGCGGCGTTGGGATCTTGAAACCGCCCTGTGCCCGGAACCGTTTGACCGTGCTTGCATGGTTGAACGGCAAGGGAACGTACATGCAGGACGGCAATCGGCGTGGGGAACAGGCACCTCGGCGCCGAGCGCTTGACAGGCGCGTTCCCCGCGGTAGCGTTGTGTGAGCGCTGAATGCCGACATGGGCCTCTGCTTGCCGCGGCGGCCGGGTCGCGCCGCGTTGCGCAGGTATTGTCGTGGTTGGGCACCCAGGTTGCGAGGAGTCACGGGACGATGGACGAATCCATTTCGAGGCGGGGTTTTCTGAAGGCGTCAGCCGGTGCGGGCGTTGCGTTGCAGGGCCTGCAGATGGCTTCCTCGGTGTGGGCCCAGGCGCCCGGCGCGCGGCGGTTCAAGGCGGTCCTGATCGGTTGTGGGGGCCGCGGCAAGGGGGCCATGGGCAACTGCATCGAGGCTGCCCAGTCCATCGGGGCCGAGATCCGGGTCGTGGCCACCGCGGATGTCTTCGAGGATCGTGCCAAGGGCGCCGGCAAGCAGTTC